>CAMDOJ010000019.1 GCA_945903555.1 Chthoniobacter flavus | reverse complement strand
GGCTGAAGTTCAATCTGAACGCGGTAAATGCTCATGTCCTTGTGGTAATTCAAAACCTCTGTCACGCAAGGTGTTCCCGTTTGGATAGCTAATCTCAAAATATTGATGCTTTCCTGCGTGGTAGCCGGACCCTGCAAGAAAGTCCCCGGTTTTTTTCCTTTAACCTCGTCAAAGGTGTACCCACAGAGATATGAGAAGGCAGGGTTGATGGCGATGATACCCCCGCATTCATCAGTGTAAACTCGAGCGGGCTCGGCCTCAATCCGCGTTAATACTTTGGAAAGAGTTTGTGATTCTCCAAGAAAGGGCGAACTCGTTATGTTAGTTAAATCGGTCATTGAGCTGAATCAGTTTACTATAATGTTACGCTAAGCAGATCCGCAAGGATGCGTTTATTTAGCTACGGTTTTCCGTAAAACTTAAGAATACTTGCGACAAGGCCTGGGATATCGTGTACAGGTGCTTCCACATCAACGGGTATTTTGAGGGTCTGCATTGTTTTGGATGTGACCGGTCCAATGCTCGCGAAGCGAATTCCATCATGGTCAGGAAGCCCAAGGGCGTGAAAATTTTCGGCTGTCGAGGAACTGGTGAAAGTGACCATGTCGGCCCCTTCTGTGCGGTAACGCTCAATCCCGCCACTGGCATCTTCTGTTTCGGGGACAGTGCGGTAAGCGATAGTCTCGTCGACGATGGCTCCGAGCTTTTCGAGTTCGATGGGAAGAACGTCACGCGCGCCTTCAGCACGAGCGAGAAGGACCTTCACATTTTCGAGACTGGCTTCCTTTTGAAGGGCCTTGACGATTTCTTCAGCTACGTATTTTTCTGGCTGGACGTCGACAGCAAAACGGTAGGAACGCACGCGTTCCGCTGTGGCTGGGCCGATAGCGGCAATGCGTGCAGCGCCTAGACTGCGCGCGTCTTTGTAAAGATCGTAAAAAGCTCCAAAGAATGCATCAACGCCATTGGGGCTCGTAAAAATGATCCACTCGTAGCTATGGCTGTAGGCAACGACTTCGTAGAATTCGCGTTTGTTCGGAGCGGGTTCGATCCTGATCGTAGGCATTTCAAAGGCGTCTGCCCCGAGTTCCCTTAACCGTTGAACGAGATCTCCCGCTTGCTGGCGGGTACGGGTTACGGCGATGCGTTTTCCAAAGAGGGGCTTGGACTCGAACCAATTGAGTTTGTCTCTTAGCGAGACGACATCGCCGAATACAGCCACAGCGGGGGCTTTAAATGCGGCCGCTTCGGCCTTCGCTGCGATATCGCTGACAGTGCCAGTGATGGTCTCTTGCCGACCGGTTGTAGCCCAGCGGATGAGTGCAACAGGTGTAGTGGCATCCATCCCAGCGGCTATCATCCCTTGCGATATGATCGAGAGACGTTCGATCCCCATGAGCATGATTTTTGTGCCAGGAGCAGATGCGATGGCCTTGTAGTCAAGGGAGGTCTCGGATTTGGTCGGATCTTCATGGCCAGTGAAGATGGTGAGCATCGTATTGTGTGCGCGGTGTGTGACGGGAATGCCGGCATAGGCAGGGCCTCCAATCGCTGAAGTCACTCCGGGAACCACCTCGAAGCGGCAGCGTGCTTGGACAAGGGCCTCGGCTTCCTCGCCACCACGTCCAAAAAGAAAAGGATCCCCCCCCTTGAGTCGCGTCACCGTTTTGCCTGCACGGGTTTTCTGAACGATTAGGTCGTTGATTTCATCCTGCTTGAGCGTATGCGCGCCTGCTTTTTTTCCAGCGTAGATTTTTTCGACCCCTTCGCGTGCCCATTTCAGGATTTCCGGATTGCAAAGGTAATCGTAGATGAGGACATCAGCCCTCTCGATGCATTCGCGCGCTTTCAGTGTCAGTAAAAGGGGATCGCCAGGACCGGCTCCAACGAGAAAACAAATTCCATGTGACATGATCTCCATCGTTGCAGGATGAGGCTCCTGAATAAATCATTTTGATTGGCTGGATAATTTAAAAAAGAAAAGGCAGGATATGAGCCATGCTCGAAGTCATCGAAAAACTCCTCGCCCTCCAAGATAAAGATCAGCGACTTCGTTCGCTGCGTCAGGAGTTGCAGGCCACCCCAGCGGATATCGCCACCAAAGAAAAACTCATCGCTGATTCTGCCTCGAGACTCGAGCAGGCCCGAACTCGGGCGAAGGTCATTGAGGTTGAAAAGAAATCGCTCCAAATCGAGGCCAGTTCAAAGCGTGAGCAGATCGCTCGATACAAGACGCAGCAAATGCAGACGCGAAAAAATGAGGAGTTCACCGCGCTGGCCCACGAAATTGTGGGTGCGGAAAAAGTTGTTTCCGGGATTGAGGACAAAGAACTCACTCTGATGGAAGAAGCAGAAAATCTTCGTCCGCAGATCGCTACTGCCGAAAAAATCTATGCAGAGGAGAAGACCCGCTATGAGGGACAGATCAACATACTCAGGGAAAAATCGACTCATATCAAAACGCGGATTACCGATCTGGAACAACTCCGGCCTGTTGCGATCGAGGGAATAGACGAGGATTTACTCGAGCGATACGAACGATTGTTTCAAAATAAGAATGCCCATGCTGTCGTGGCTTTGGAACATGAGGTTTGTATGGGATGCCACATGAAAGTGACCTCTCAGACTGGCTTGGCTCTTCGGGCTGATAAGACCATTGTTTCCTGCCCGCAGTGCGGTCGGCTCTTGCACCTTCCTGCCTAAGAGGCTCCTCCATGCTGTTTCGACAGCGTGCGGAGATTATTTTAGCTCGATCATCTTTCCACCACTGCGTTGGGAGATACTTCTCATTTCACGCGAGTCCTCGTCCTTAGCTTCGAAGGCGATGAAGTTCACTTTGCAGTCGGCAGATTTATAAAAATCCTCAGTGAATATTTTCTTCACTTCTTTCCAAGGAATCGTTCCCGATCCACCGCCCGCTTTCCACTGAAAGCTGCCATCCGAAATGATGAAAATGACATCCGGTTTCATTTCAGTGGCTAAGCCCAGAACGCCGATCAAACCTTGGCTATTTGATATAACCTTGGACGATTCCGACATGCTCCCCTTCGTCACCCACTCGGATTGAACCCAATTCACTGCTGCTGCGCGGTTGTTATCCGTGGCTGGGAGAAGTTCTTTGCTGAAGGGTTTGTAGTTTTGTGTGAACTGGATGATTCCGAACTTCGATGTGATGGGGAGTTTGCTAATGAGGTTAAGTGTTTCCTGCTGGATTTTTTCGAGCGGGACACCGGCTTTGGCCGCCTTATTGGTTACGCTTGAGGAAACGTCAAAAAGAAGGAGGATTCGTTGGCCGCTCGTTTGGATTCCCAAAAAACTCATGCCCTTGTCACCAAAGCCACCAGCCCCCGCGCTGGCTGCGCCGGATCCGGTCCCCATGGCTCCGATATTTGATAGGGAGGCGATTTGATCGCTGATGAGTTGGGAAGGATCCAGCGGTAGCATCTGGTCAAGTGGCAGGTTAGGCACGTCTGGCAAAGAAAATGCCGTAGGGCGTGAGCTTTGCATCTTGTCGTTAAAGGTGGGTTTAGGCGCGATGGCATCGAGAGCCGCCATATTCATTTTTGCCTCCCGTTTTTTGGCTGGGATTCGGACGTCTTTCGTGGTTTTAAATTCCGCTGGTGCCTCGGCGAAATAGCGCGCAACCACGATGATCCCAGCAACGATGCCCGCCGCCACATGGATTCCGATACTGATCAGAATGATTGTGATGAGCAATCGGCGACGACTTGATTGAGTGCCCGTAGGAATTTGTGATGGAGAGAGCGTCATTCTTCTTCTCCAATATCTCCCGCAAAGGTCACGCCTTGAATTCCTGCAAGGGCGCAGGCATTTAAAACGTCGACGACCCGCTGGTGAACGGCATTGTCGGCGACATCAAGCGTGATGAGGGCCTCGCTTTTATTGGCGTCAGCAGATTCTTTGAAGCGTTTCAGCGTCGATAGCAAGGCGGGGAGATCGTGGCTTTCAATTTCGTCGAGAGGAAGGTCGTTGAGGATGATTTGTCCGTTGTCCTGGATGATGAGTCTTTGTTCGTCTGGGATATCCAGAGTTTGTTCCTGTGAAATGGTCCCAGGGAGAGTCATGCTCATATCCGACTCTTGCTTCACGGGCTTTGACGTCAGGATGTAAAAAAAGAGAAGCAGGAAGCAAACATCGATCATGGGCGCGATCTGCAACTCGATCTGGGGGTGTTCGAGACGTTTCATTTTTGAATGACTCCGAAAATGACTTCGATGGCACCAGCCTCGCTGGCAATGGCCATCACTTCCTTGATCTTTTTACCCGAAGTGCCGGCATCCGCGCGGATGGAAAGTTTAAGTGGGGGGAAATCTTTGAAGCGTTGCTTGAGGTGCACCGTGAGTTCTTTTGGAGTGACCGCTTTGCTTCCGCTGAAAATTTGGCCTTTTGCGTCAATATTCACGATATCCCGAGCGCCTTCATCTGTCGGAATTTTTCCCGTTTTCGCCAGAGGGATTTTGATATCCATCAGCTTGTCGGCTTTGGTGATTTTTCCTGCCAGCATGAAGAAAAACAACAACAACAACGTCACATCAACCATGGGAGCGATCTGGAGCCCGACTTCGTCGTGCTGAACCCTGCGAATGCGTCTTCGTGTAGCGGACATGGATTCCTTTAATGTTTGATGGGCGGGTGGCTGTGGGCCTCGCCGGTAAAAAGGTCAAGCGTATGGGAAAGGGTTTTGTGGAGATCGGCCATATTTGAGGTCAGCAATCCTCGGAAAAAGAAATAGAGAAACATTGAGGGGATTGCTAAGAGAAGACCGCCGCCGGTCGCGATAAGAGCCTCTCCGATTCCCTTAGCAAGATCGGTGGCCTCGGCCTTCCCGGCGGTGAGGGCGCTAAAACTGGTGATCATTCCAGCGACGGTTCCGAGCAGTCCGATCATCGGAGCCAGAACGGCGAAGGTGTTCATGTAATTCACCACCACCATCATCTTTGTCTCTTCGCGAAAGCAGTCGTCAGCAATCGAGTTTTCCATCGACGTCTTATTATACATGTCCCTTTCGAAATTCGCCTTCATGAGAGCACCAGAAAGAATAGTGGTGAGAAGGCAGGGATTCGCTGCGCAATAATCATAGGCAGATTGAAGGTCACGTTGACCCATGAGTCCGTTCAGGTGGTTGACTACAAGCGGAGGCATGAGTTTCGCTTTGCGAAACATCAGGAAACAATAGGTCCCGAGAGCCATTACGGCGACCGAGCAGAGCGCAATCAGGTGCATGATGGGGCCACCCTCCTGGTAGAGGTCGAGAAGGCTTTTGTTGCTGGTGACTTCGACCGCGCTCGCTGTGGAGGAGGTGAATAAGAGAACCGTCGAAGCAAAAATGAAAATCCAAAGCCCGAGCCCCGATTTAAATTTCATATGAGTATCGAGTCGTTCCTCCATGTTGACACCTTGCGAGTGACTGCAGCGTGAAGACTTAATTTTTGGTGCCTGGGTTTCCATTTTTTTTCTTCTTTGTTGATTTCGGGTTGAGGTTTTCATGGGATTCATTTGGCGTTGAGGTCGGTGAAGCCACGGGGACGGGCGTACTCGCGGCCATGGCTAAGGCTTCGCGGCCCTTTTTCTCCTTATCCATTGCGATCTGCTCAGGATTCAGTTGGGAAAGAAATTCTTTGGCCTTCGATGCGTAAGAGGAATCTGGATAGAGGACTGTGATGTCGCGGGAGGTTTCGATCGCAAGAGAGATCTCTCCGCTTGCACGATAAATGTCGATGACTCCCCATAAACCTCGTGCGGCGCTTTCTTTGTCGGAGCCATTAAAAAGCGCTGGGTACAGATACAGTTCGAGGACCTCATTGTAGATCTGATCCCTCTCGGGGATCGCTAGGGAGTCTTCTTTCCATCGCGGATTCTCTTTAAGAAATTTCAGAAAATCCTTATGGCGGGCCTGACCCATGATGAATTTCGCTTGAATGAGGAGGCTGGCATTTTCTTTGTTCATGGCGATGTCCTTAGCCTCACTCATGGCCTCGGTCGCTTTTCCTGAAGCGAGCATGGATTGGAGTCTCCCCACCTTGGCTCGTTCCCTATCTGCTAGGTTCCAGGCCTTGGTTTCCACTTCCTTGAAAATTTCGAGGGCTTTTTTTGTATTCTGCGAATTGGAAGATGCTAGCAGCGCTTCTCCGAGCGCACATCCGATGCGTCCCGTTGGTGAATTCGGCATGGTGAGCCATGGGCCGAACTTTGCCCAAAGTCCGTCTAGTTCGGCGATGCGCGATGGGGTGGGGGCGGACAGGGATTCCTCCATGGGCGGTTCGATTTTAAAGTCGATGGCTTCGACCTCGCTCCGTGTTATGGAAATGATGGCCGTTGCGCCTCCTTGCTCGCCGAGTGGGATCTTGAGTCGGATCTGGTGGTCATCGGCAAAAACGATTTCGCCTGTCCTTTTGGTGGCATTTTTGAGCACGAGTGTGGCTTGATCCGCAGCGGAAGCGGTTGCGATGAACAGAATGTAAGCGAGGAGTTTCATCCTTGAGGCGACTTTTCGCTTGGTTCATTAGGCGGTAAGGGACCTCCGAGTGATAACAGGTGTTCGCTAGCGGTCGCCGTCTCTGGAAACTCCGCAAGGTCGGGATTACTCAAGAGTTCTTGGTAGGTTTTGCGGGCGCTTTTTGAGTCTTGGATTTTTTCAAAAGCTTCCCCACTGCGAAGGTAGGCTTTGGCTACCCAAGGCTTCCATTGTCCGTGCATGACATAGACTCGTTGGTAATAGGGGATAGCCATTTCGGGTTTCCCATTCGCAAGATGGATGTCGCCGATTGTGACGAGAGCCTCAGCTTTTTCCTTCCCTTTGGTCGAGGGAAACGCGAGGACGGCATCTAAAACACGAAGGGATTCAGCATTCTTACCTCGTTTTTTGAGAAGCCTAGCGTATTTCAGCATGGTTTCGCCAAAGATGGCGGACCCGAGTGTTTCCTTTTCGAAGCGCGTATAATAATCGAGGGCGGCTTTTTCTTTGCCATGTCGGAACTCAATGTCACCCAAGCTCGAAAGAATGCGGTCTTTTTGGATCGCTCGGGGATTCCATCGCAATGTGTCGCGGAGAAGATCTTCTCCGCTCTTGTCTTGGCCGGATTCTAAAAGCGCATTGGCGAAATCAACCAAAAGAACAGGGTTTGTTTTGGTCACATCAATATACTTGCCCGCCTCAAGAAGAAGGGCGAGGGATTGTGCTGGGTCAGTTTTGAGCACGCTTTTCGATTGGGCGTGAAGGATTCGCATGAGGAGGGTGTGCTTTTTTGAAGCCTGAGATTCCGATACCATATCACCCAATCGGGCTTGATATTGGAGTGTCTCTTCCGGGCTTCGGTAAAGACGCGCTAAGGACGGAAACAAATCCTCCACAGATCGGATATCTGGGTCGTTTCCATGTTCGGTTATCGCTTGCCAGTAGATATCGCGAGCCTTGTCGATTTGATCGGACTGACGGTAATACCAACCCAGATTGCTAATCGCTTCGGCAACGCGGGGAGATTTTGGATTCTTGGAGATATACTCCTGCATGAGGTCGCGGAACTTTTCTTTTTCCTCTAGGGCTTTCAGCCCATCGGCAGTACGAAAGACACTCTCCTCATGCAGCTTTTTGTCGCTCTCGGGAATGGCGCGGAAGACATCAAATGCATCGTCTATGAATCCCTCGTTCATTAAGGCGTTTCCTAGCAGGATCCTCGCCTCGCCATTCTCGGGTTCAGCAGGAAATTTGTCCAGATAGTCGTGAAGCTCGTCGATGGCCGTCCCGAATTTTCCCATCTGTTGATGGCAATAAGCCATTCGGTAAACGGCCGCACCTCGGTGGATGCCGCTTTTGTGTTTTCCCAAATAGGCCTCCATGGCCTTTAAGGCCTTGTCATATTGTTTATCGAAGGCCCAGGACATCCCCAACCAGTAGTCGGCGTCATCGACAAGTTCGTGAGTGGGAAACGCGATCACGAATTCACTAAAAGCCGCTGCGCTTTCTGTATTCTTTTCGGCTTGGAGAAGCGCGAACGCTTTGAGGAATCTGGCGCGAGAACCGAAATCGTCATTGGGAAATCTCGTCGCGAGATGATCAAATATTTCCACTGCCTTATCGTATTGGAGTGCAGAGCGGCAGGCCTCGCCCTCCATATAAAGAACCTGGGGAAGACATTTTGAATTCGGAAAA
Source organism: Chthoniobacter flavus (assembly GCA_945903555.1). Lineage (GTDB taxonomy): Bacteria > Verrucomicrobiota > Verrucomicrobiia > Chthoniobacterales > Terrimicrobiaceae > UBA967. The sequence goes on along the minus strand of CAMDOJ010000019.1, from coordinate 6,843 downwards.
AGTTTGGCGAAATTCTCAGCAGCCGTAATGGACTTCGGCCAGCTCTCAAGAGCATTCCAGCAACGAATGACATTCAGTGAAGCTGATTCGTTGAGATCATTGATTGGCAACTCGGATGCCATATTTTCCATGATGAGTGCGGCTTCGCGGAAGCGTTCCATTCGCAGGTAAGCCATCGCGAGTCGGAACTGCAGTGCGGTGTCGAAGTCAGGGGCTTTTTTAAAACCATCCATCTCCCGTCGCGCGTCCTCGATGAGCCTCGCCGCAAAAGTTTTTGCAGAAGGGTCAGCTAGGGAGTTTAATTCCGCAACTTTGAGTTTCTGTTCCCAAAGTTCCAAACGCTCCTCTTGGTGCTTGAGGAGACGTTCTCGTGGCCACACTTTTTGCAGGCATTGAATGGCTTTGCGAAATTCGCCCCGCTCTAGGAAGCGGTCACCCAGTTTGAATATAAGCATCTGGAATGAGATAATCTGCGGGATGCTGTCCATGTGCGGGTATTCGGCATTGACCACTTGAAGTGCAGCCTCGTCGTCGGCACATTCCTGCAGCGCGTAGAGTTCATAGATGACGGCTCTTCCTCGGTCTTCCTTTTCCAAGAGGAGCATGATTTTTGAAAAATGATCTGCCGCCTCGCGGTTTTTGCCTTCGATCAACCATGTTGATGCCGCCAGCAAGCGAGCCTCTTGAGTGTGAGCGGAAATGGGATTCTGTTTTTTGAACAGGGGGTTTTTGGCCCGACCTTCATCTGCCATAGTAAGAAACTTTTCCAATGCCTCCCTAGCTGCCGCGCCTTCTTTGATTTGAAAATTCGCCACCCCGAGCCAAAATTGAAGTTCAAGAATGCGCTCCGGCGGAAGCGGTGGGTTTGCCGCTATGGCCTCCGTGATCGCTGGCACTGCGCTCGCATACTTCTTCAATGCCACGTAGCAATACGCAAGCGGGTACAAAGAATTACGCACAGCGGTTTGTGCTTCTGAAGAACGCCCGTAGTCCTCCCTGAATTTGTAGTAAACGGCGGCGGCTTCTTCATATTTTTTCTCGGTGAATAAACGCTGGGCATCCACAAAGGCCGCATCGGCGGTAAGCCCAGTCTGCGCGACTGGGGGGGCTTCATCTATCGCCCTTAAAGTGAAGTTCCCTAGAAAGGCTATAAACGCACATACCCACACTAACCTTATACCACAAACCAAAAATGGTGAATGTGAATGCAATAGAACCCGAACCTCGTATTTCATTTACAGCTCCAAATAGCAATAAAAAGAAAACCATTTGCGAATCATGAAGCTTTTGAACGGATAGGTGTTGCGTTCCCTGCGTCCCGCTTGTATTCACAAGGCCGAATGGCTAAAGACGATTGTATTACTACTGACGGTATTGTTGTGGATGTTCTTCCCGGAACTCTTTTTCGGGTGAAGCTTTCCAATGATCACGTCATCCTTTCCCACATATCGGGAAAGATGAGAAAAAATTTCATCCGCATTGTTCCAGGGGACAAAGTTACGTTGGAGATTTCCCCCTACGACCTGACAAAGGGACGCATCACTTTCCGTGAGTCTGGTCACGCCCCGCGTCCTCGCCGCCGCTGATTCCATCAGCCTAGGTAGACGATTTTTTGCATGATTGCAGGAATTGATCTCGGTACGACACACTCGTTAGTGGGAGTGATGGACAGTGGTTTTCCGGTATTGATTGCCGATGAGAGTGGACATCGATTGACTCCCTCGGCTGTTTGGTTTGCGGTGGACTGCGATGAGCATGTTGTCGGTTGGCCGGCTCTGGAAAAAAGAAAATCTGATCCCGCGCAGGTAGTGACCTCGGTAAAGCGCCTCATGGGGGCTCGCTCGCCGGGTTCGGATGCGAGTCTTCGGGTTAAGGTGGGAGGCAAATCCCTTCTGCCGGAAGAAGTCTCCGCGCTCATACTTTCAAAACTCAAGGCCGATCTCGAAAAAGCCTGTGGCAAAGTGGTCGCGCGAGCGGTGATAACGGTGCCTGCGTATTTCAACGATGCCCAGCGATCTGCGACAAAGCGAGCAGGAGAGGCCGCTGGTTTCACTGTCGAACGTCTCCTCAGTGAACCCACGGCAGCGGCATTGGCCTATGGTCTCGATCGCCTTGGAGAGCATTCAAGGGTGGCCGTGTATGACCTAGGCGGGGGAACCTTTGATATTTCCGTTCTGGAGTTGCGGCATGGTGTGTTTGAGGTTTTATCTACGAATGGCGATACGCGTCTCGGTGGCGATGATCTTGATGCGTCTTTGGCTGTGGCTTGGGGAATCCCCGTGACCGATGCAGAAAAAATCAAACGCGGTCTCACCGATCAAGATTCGCTCGAGTCGGATGGTCGGGTTTATCTTCGCGCCGACCTAGAGCGCATTTGCCAGTCGGTAGTAGATCGGACGCGCGCGCACTGCCTGCAATCTCTCGCTGATGCGGGATTGGAAACATCTGCGCTGGACGCCGTCGTTCTTGTTGGAGGAGCCACGCGGATGCCTCTCGTGAGGAAGTTTGTGGCTTCACTTTTTGGCCGCGAACCGGATGTGAGTCAGCATCCCGATGAGGCAGTCGCCCTTGGTGCGACTATTCAAGCCGGCATACTGGAGGGGGGATTACAAAATGTCACACTCCTCGACGTGACCCCGCTATCACTCGGTATTGAAACGTTCGGTGGGTTGATGAATGTTATTATTCCCCGCAACACGACCATACCCTGCAAAGCGGGAGAAATGTTCACCAATGCCGTTGCGAACCAGGCTTCGATGAGGATTAGTGTTCTGCAAGGCGAGCGTGAGATGGCGCGCGATAACTGGAAACTCGGTGAGATGGATGTGGTATTCACTACATCGCCTAAGGGGCAGGCTCGAGTGGGTGTTCAATTTGAACTCGATGCCAACGGCATTCTTCACGTTTTGGCGAGGGATACTGTCACTTTGCGCGATACCGTGGTGCAGATTCAAAGTGCGGTGGAAGTTTCTGATGAGGCCGTGGAAAAAATGCTCGGCGATTCATTGGAGCATGCATTTGAAGACATGGATGAGCGCATCTTCACGGAGGCGAAACTCAAGGCCGATGAAATGCTGCCGGCCATTGCTGCAGCGCTGAATCAACTTGTGGGGGAGGTGCCAGATGATGTTCTTCAAGAAATAGACCGCCTTGTACTCGCGGCGCGGACAGCGATGGAGGCGCGCTCCACGGCGGAGCTCAAGGCCCTTCTCAAGGAACTCGATACCATAACCGAGCCCCTTGCCACGGCCTTGATTGAAAAAACCCTCGGGGGCGTTTAATTGGGGCGGTCTACGCAGGCGGTGGCCATGGCGGCCATACCTTCGCCTCGGCCAAGAAATCCCATCGACTCATTGGTGGTGGCTTTGATGCCCACACGCGCTGGAGGTAGATTCAATGCAGTTCCGACAAGGTCTTTCATATCGGCCAGATATGGCGAGATACGAGGCTCCTCTGCGACAAGGGTAGAGTCGACGTTGTGAATAATGATAGATTTCTCATCTAGCAACGCCCGGACGCGGCGAAGAATCTCAAGGCTGCTGATCCCTCGGATGCTTTGATCGGTGTTTGGAAAGAGATGGCCGATGTCTGGCTCGCCAGCAGCACCTAGAAGAGCGTCGGCGATGGCGTGGCAAAGGACGTCCGCATCCGAGTGGCCCTCGAGACCAAGCGGGTGGGGGATTTCAACTCCACCCAGAATCAGTGGACGTCCAGTGACGAGGCGGTGAACGTCATAGCCGATGCCAGTGGCGATCATTCGATCGGGATATGACCGCTGGTTGCCACGATGCCGTATTTGTCGGCAGCAGATTCGTGTGGAGTGAGGTCGACTCGCCCACCCGCGGATTCGACGAGGAGAATGCCGGCGGCGACATCCCATAGGCTGATCATACTTTCGATGTAGGCATCGAGTCGGCCGCAAGAAACATAGGCGATGTCGAGTGAAGCACTTCCCATCATGCGGCATTTTTTGGCCCCACGGACCATTTTTTCAAAAAGAGGAAGTCCCCGATTGATCGAGTTAAGGGACTTGGAAACACCCACGGAAACAATCGATTCGCAGAGCTCCGTGCGAGTGCTGACGGCGATCGGTTGTCCGTTGAGTAAGGCTGGCTGGCCCTCGCGCACAGACCACATTTCGTCCCGCATAGGGTCGTAAATGACACCGACGATGATTTTTCCATTGCGGCGAAGTGCAATCGAAACAGCAAAGTGAGGGATTGAGTAGAAGAAGTTCACCGTGCCGTCGATGGGATCAATGATCCATTGGAACTCGCTCGACTGGTCGCCACTGATCCCTTCTTCACCATAGATCGCATGGTCGGGGAATTTGGAGAGGATCAGGCTTTCGATCAAAACTTGAGTCCGCTTATCGAGCTCGAGCTTGATGTCGTGGGCGAGATTTTCATCCACCGTGAGTGGCCGACCGAAGTTGGCACGGAGAAATCCCCCGGCGGCCTGTGCGGCCTCGATGGCCGTAGCCAAATAAGTTTCTGTTTGCATGTGTGCTTCCACTTTCGATGGCATGGAGCAAGGGGTGCAAGATTTTAAATGAGTGGCTCGCGAGCCTTTTCAAAGTCATTGGCATCTGCTTCAATCGTAGTTATGCCCCGCGAATCCACTCTTGAGCGCACGACATCCGAAACATCCATCCAACTCTCCCTCAATCTTGATGGATGTGGAAAATCGCGTATTTCTACCGGAATTCCTTTTTTTGATCACATGCTCACGCTTTTTTCTAAGCATGGGCTTATGGATCTCGATCTGACCGCCAAGGGCGACATTGAGGTCGATTACCATCACACCGTCGAGGATACTGGGATTTTGCTCGGACAGGCCCTAGATCGCGCGCTGGGTGACAAGGTTGGCATTCAGCGCTATGGATCTTCGTATGTCCCAATGGACGAGGCGCTCGTTCGTTGTGTTGTGGATTTGAGCGGTCGCCCGTATCTCAACTATACCGCCCCTAAAAAAGCGGACGTGATTGGTTCCGCATTCACTTTTCAGTTGGTCGAGGAATTTCTTCGCGCCATTTCCGTGCATGGCGGCATGAATTTGCATGTCGACGTTTTGGCTGGTCGGGATGCCCATCACATGGCTGAGGGGATTTTTAAATCTCTTGCTCGCGCGTTGGATCAAGCGACGCGCATCGATCCTCGTGTGCAGGGGGTTCCGAGCACCAAGGGCGTTCTTTGATTGCCGATATGGTGGCGGGTAAGATTTTAAAGGATGAGTAAAAAATCCATTGGCGTCATTGATTACGGAAGTGGGAATTTGCGCAGTGTGTGCAAATCCTTGGAGGTTGCTGGAGTCGCGCCGATTCTCATTACGACCGCTGCGCAGTTGGCGAATGTAGATGCAATTGTTGTGCCAGGCCAAGGGCACTTCCATCAGTGTGCAGCGAATCTCCGCGCCAGCGGCATGTGGGATTCTGTTCGCGAATGGACATTGGAGGGACGGCCCTATCTCGGCATCTGCCTCGGCTACCAATTGCTCTTTGAGTCCAGTGAGGAATCCCCCGGTGTTCCCGGTCTTGGTATTCTTAAGGGTCGCGTGGTGAGGTTTCCCATTGGGTCTTTGAAGGTTCCGCATATGGGCTGGAATACGCTCTCCGACGTCCGTGGTTCGCTCTACACCGACTTCCCTAGTGATGTCTCAATGTATTTTGTTCACTCTTTTTATCCTGTGCCGGAGGATAGCGGGGTCATCAGCGCGGTCTGTGATTACGGCGCACCTTTCGCTGCCAGCGTCTCGCTCGGCGCCGTCCACGCCACCCAGTTCCACCCCGAGAAAAGCCAAGGTGCCGGACTCGCTTTGCTTCGCAATTTTATTTCCACTTTATGATTCTTCTTCCTGCAATTGATTTGATGGGTGGTGAAGTCGTGCGGTTACGCCGTGGACTCGCCACAGAAAAAGTTGTGTATTCGTCCGACCCGGTTGCCTTCGCCAAAAAATGGGAAGATTCAGGAGCAGATTGGCTCCATATCGTCGATCTCGACGCTGCATTCACTGGGGAACCGCAAAACCTCGATGCCGTTGCTAAAATCTGCGCTGCGGTGAAAATCCCATGCGAACTCGGCGGAGGTATGCGAAGCGAAGAAAAAATCCAAGCCGCCTTTGATGCCGGCGTCGCTCGCGTCATTCTAGGAACCAAAGCCTGTCAGTCTCCAGAGACGATCGCGGGATTCTGCACGAAGTTCGGTGGGGAGCGCATTGCAGTCGGAATTGATGCCCATGGCGGAAAGGTGGCGGTGAAGGGATGGACGGAGACCACGGCTACATTGGCTTCGGATTTGGCTCTCGCCGCTCAGCAGGCTGGCGCAGGAACGATCATTTACACCGATATCGCGACAGATGGAATGCTCGAGGGGCCGAATTTTGACGAGTTGGAAAAAATGCTCACGCTTTTGGATTGTAACCTTATCGCCAGCGGCGGGGTGTCCTGCGAAGAAGATTTGAAGCGCCTTTCACTTATGCCAGGGCTCTACGGGGCCATTATCGGCAAAGCCCTCTACGATGGTCGCATCACTGGGAATCTGCGCGAGATCATCGCCGCTGCGTAGCGCTGGTCTTCTACTCTCGAAAATCCCGAACCTGATCCAGGATCACATCTGCAAAGCCTGGGTCGGTGCCGATGGCGCCGCTATAGAAAAGCTGACGGCCCCGCAGGTGGTAGGGATTGCGGCGGAAGACATCGCTCTGGCTGGCTGCTGGCCCGATATCTTCGGCGATGCCTAGTAATACGGGAATGTCTTGGTAGCTGTGCAAGCCATCCGAGATAAAGAACGGAACGACCACCACATTCGGCTGGGAGGCGATCTTATCCCAATCGGAAATAAGTGG
>CAMDOJ010000018.1 GCA_945903555.1 Chthoniobacter flavus | reverse complement strand
GTTGTACCATGGCAAAACATCCCAAAACGAGATTAAGTTAACGCCATTCCATACTGATCCTAATTCCCAAGGCGATGAGGTTACGATGAAATTCGCCACCAAGAATAAAGAAAGCCATGCTCGAGGCCTCGCAAAAATGCATGCTGAAGCTGGATCCCATGCCGGCCTCTGCCGAATCGCTCACGATACGGTGAAAGGCAAAACGAGATCAAACTCGATGACGTGCTTGACGGTGAGGTCTCGCCAATTGGAATAGCGTGTCGGCGGTGGCGTTTTTCATTGCCGTGAAACTCCAGAAGGAACTCGGAATCCCCGTAGCCTTTATCGACGAGCCTTGGGCGTGTTCCCATTGGAGTTTCATGCAGTTCACCGGGGAGGCTGAATCATGATTCTTTGCGTGAAGCTGTCCGCGGATAATTCGGTGGTTCTCAGATGCGCGAGGTGGGTATCAAAAACCTCCATAGCATCGCTGCTGTTCATGATGTCTTTGGGGAAGCGAAGCTGGAGGCGCTGATTGTAGTCGCGGAAATCGATCCGAACTTTCCCGACGGTGAGGATTTGGATGATCACGGTGAGTGCTTGGGCGTTTGAGTAGCCGACTTTAAGAACAAGCTCCTCAATTTTGTCAGCAAGGGTGCAGTACGTCGGTTTGGATTTATCGGTGGAGAAAGCGCCCAGTTCAAGAAGGGTCCGTGTTTCCACAAGCATGATCTCAGTCGCAGGTTTTATCACTTTCATAGGTAAGAGAAGTTTTTGATTTTGACCGGACAAAATCCAACACGCTTTTGTGCCAATTTTGAAACATTCAAGAATCTTGGCTGCATGTTCATTACCTATTTATCGGCTGGCTTGATCCACACTTCGACGCGGCGATTTTTCGCGCGGCCGAATGGATTGGAGTTGCTGGCGAGTGGTAAAACAGATCCCACCCCTTCGACCTCTTTGGACCTCACTCCTCGCACTTCCAACTCGCTCGATACCAATTCTGCAAATTTTAGGGAACGCTCGAGATCGACTTGATCATCTCCCGAGGAATCGGAAAAGCCGACCAGAAAAATTTGAGATTTCGCAAACTCTGGGCGGGTCAGGGCGTCAACAAGGCGATACAAATCCCTCGTCGCCTTGGTGTCCAGTTGAGATCCGTCGGGAGTGAAGCGCAGGTTCAAGCTGAGCCGCTCGGCACCTTTGGCGAGGGTCAAATATGTCTGAGGTGCTTCGGGCGGCACCTTGATGCTGTGGGAATCGATGGATTGTTTGATGAATCCGGATTTACTGACGATTTCCTGACCCTCGTTTCCAAGGGAAAACTCCAATAGTTCCCTCGTCCAGGCGGAGGTAGGCACTGGGGCAGAATAAAAAAACAGGCGACGCGAGAGGACATAGTCCTCGGTGACCACGGTGAAGGCCGTAGGCATGAGCGGAGCGCACTCGCCGTCGCCGACAGCGATGGCTTTGCAATCTTTGATATATGGCAGCCCGACGAAACCGATCCCATCAGGGTCGTTCGAAACGCTCACCGAGAGTTCCGTGCTGTCCTCGATGCGCTTTGCATCCGGGCTCAGGGATTTGTTTCCCATCACCATGGACTGGAAAGAGTCAAAGGTGCCGGAATTGGCGTCCCGTGCATACAAGTGGATTCGCCCCCCTTTTTTGCGCCCTAGTTCAGACCAGTCTCGAAGCGATCCAGAGAAGATTTCGGCGATTTGGTCTTTATTGAGGCGCGAAACCGGGTTGCTAGAGTGGACGATCACAGCGAGTCCATCCAGTCCGATGACATGCTCACAGGCGGGAGTCCGCAAGTCGCCAACGCCTCCGCTTATTAATTCGGCACGAACATCCTCCCGAACCTCGCTTGAGGACATGGCAAGGTCGCAAGTGGCATTTGAAAGGCTGACAAATCCTGTTTTTGAGCCGTGGGAGTGGATTTCCACGTTGCCAGGAGTTGTCTTTTTTGGCAGTTCAAAAACGATTCGTTTTTCCATCGGTATGCCGCCCTGTTCTGCGGAGATTGCAGTAGCACCCTTCGTTCGGAGAAACCCCTCCACAAGCGCTGGGGCCAATTTAGATCCGATCGTGTTGGATCCATGTATTCGTAAGGTCGGCTCTCCCGAATTGAGATGGTTGGAGGCATGCCCAGCACCGGATTTCCAACCTGTAAAGAGCCAGAGGACGCCGAGGAGCGCCATCACCGCCGTGCCAACTAGCACCCAGAGTCCTCTGACTTTCGGCTTCGAATGTGGAGGCGGAGGATTGGACGCTTCAAGCAGGGGCTTCGTTTGATGCTGATCTAGGGACGGCAGGCCCATTTCATCGAATTGAAAAGAGGCAGTCTCATCGCTGGTCGGCTGGTTCGAGGGCTTGAGTGCTGGGGCTTGGTAGTGGATGCTGCCGGTGGAAACCTGTCGTTTTCCGGTTATTATTTCCAATTCATTAAGAGCTTGGGTGCCTTTGGCGGGGCGCTCAGAGGGGCTTCTTGAAATCAATCCCATGATCCAGTCAGCCAGCGCTGGTGGCAGGTCCCTTCGGAACACGGAGATGTGCCGCACCGAGTGAGTTAGATTGGCTTCTAGGATACCTTCTTTTGTTTTCGCAGTGAAAGGGGGGAAGCCGGTTAGCGCAAAGTAAAAAACGCACCCTAGCGAGAAGATGTCGCTCCGTTCATTGGCCGGTGAGCCTTCGATTTGTTCGGGAGCGATCCAATGGATCGAGCCGGAGACCGAGTCTTCGGGTTTAAGCTCTTCTAGGCTTCCGTCTTGGGTGAACGATGCAATTCCGAAATCCAATATTTTGACTTGGTAGGAACCCGTAGGCAACCGGGACAACATGATGTTTGCGGGTTTGATGTCTCGATGGATCAATCCTGCATGGTGTGCGCTGCAGAGTCCCTCAAGGCATTGCCTAGCAATATCGATAAAAACGGAGGTTTCGAGAGGCGCCGATTCAACCATGCGCTCGAGCGTTTCCCCTTGGATATACTCCATCACGATGTAGGGAACATCCCCCTCGATTCCCAAATCGTAAATAGTAACGATGTTGGAGTGTTTCAATGTGGCCAGACACATGGCCTCCTGCCAAGTACTGCGAACATCATTCCCATTGAGGTTCCCTACTTTGACTTGCTTGATCGCAACTGTGCGGCGCAGATGTTTGTCCCAAGCAGTGAATACTTCGCCTGTGCCACCTTCTCCCAGCAGGGTCTTGAACTGGTAGCGCGATGCGAGAGACTGTGAAATAGCGCTGATGGACATAAAAGACTTTATTCAATAAAGCTTTGCCTTGAGGAAGCACTCTGCACTTTGTAACAATTTTGTTACACTTGCCTCGCTGGCGTATTATTGCCGAGATGAGAGACTTGCTCGCCGGCGCGAAAATCCCTGGTCGCAAAGCTCGGTATCTTCGACTCGAACTCAAGTCCGCAAAACCAGAAACCCTCCATCTCCGCCAAGTCGAAGTCTGTGGAAGAAGTAAAAAATCCGCCATGCACACCAGATCCACGAGAACCAAGGCCCATCCCAATAAAATAACACGGGCTCTTGATTCAATCTCTCCCTATGTTATTCTCGATTCGTTATTCTGGAATGAAGGTATTTGAATTATGAAAAAAATCGGTTTCGCCGTCCTGTTCTGTACGCTGATTTTCGCATCCTGCAAAAAAGCCCCCGAGCAGGCCGCTAATCCTTTGGGGAAAAATGAACCCGCGAAGGCTGCTGTGTCGGCCGCTCCGTCCTCCAAGACCGTGGCCGCCGCTCCCGCCGACGAGAAGATTTCATTCAGCAGTCAGGTGCGCCCGATTTTGTCGAACAGTTGCTTTGCCTGCCACGGCCCCGACGCCCAAAATCAGGCCAGCCCCTTCCGCCTCGACACCGAAGAACACTCGCGCGCTAACCTTGCCAAAGCGGGTGAACCGCCACGCGTGGGCATTGTTCCAGGTAAGCCAGAGCAAAGCCTCCTCCTCCAGCGCATCGTCAGCCACGACGCGAACGCCGTGATGCCTCCACCTACTTCGAAGAAAACCCCGCTCACAGAGGAGCAAATTGCCACGCTCACCGAGTGGATCCGCCAAGGGGCGGAATACGAGCCGCACTGGGCGTTTGTCGCACCAGTTAAGCCAGCCGTCATCGAGGTCAAGGACAAGACGTGGCCGCGCACACCGATCGACAATTTCATCCTGGCGAAGCTCGAGTCCAAGGGCATCGCGCCCTCTCCCGAAGCCGACAAGGAAACCCTCGTGCGCCGCGTGCACATGGATCTTCTCGGTCTGCCGCCGACGCCCGAGGAGATCGATGCCTACATCGCCGATACCTCCGACAAGGCCTACGAAAATATGGTGGATCGCGCGTTGGCGTCGCCCCACTATGGCGAACGCATGGCCATCGATTGGCTCGACCTCGCCCGCTACGGCGACAGCAACGCCATCCATGTTGATATGCTTCGCACGAGTTGGCCGTGGCGCGATTGGGTCATCAACGCTTTCAACAAAAACATGCCTTACGACCAGTTCCTTACCGAGCAACTGGCTGGCGATCTCTTGCCAAATGCCACGATCGACCAAAAGGTCGCCACTTCCTTCAACCGCAACCACGGCATCACGAACGAGGGAGGCGCCATCAACGAAGAGTGGCTTGTCGAATACGCGGTGGACCGAGTGAGTACCTACGGCTCTGCGGTGATGGGAATGACGGTGGGTTGCGCCCGCTGCCACGACCATAAATTCGACCCGATCACCCAGAATGATTTCTTCAGCCTGATGGCCTATTTCAACAGCATCAACGAGGTTGGATTGGAATCCCAAAATACCAACCGCGCTCGGGCCTATCCTCCCTTTGTGTACCTTTCGGCCGAGCCCCAGAAGCCACTCATAGAAACGGCGGAAAAGACACTTGCTGCGCTTCAGCCCATCCGTGATGACAAAAGTCCCGAGGCGCTTAAGGTTCCCGACGAAAGCAAAGGCATCGATTGGACCGAACTTAAGCCAGTGGGGGGATCGCGCGTCTCGAATAACGACGCTTCTCAGCCTAAGTTGGCGGATATCAATGGCGTCGTCGGCGTGAATGGAGGAATGCCGACTTTGAACTTGGATGTGCCGGAATACAGCAACCGGATTCTTGCGGATGGACAAAATCTCCTTCTGAACTTCCCGCTCGCCGCCGGCGATATCGTCACCTTGGAGTTAAACCTTCCGGAAACACCGATCAACACCCTGCGTGTGGATTCCATAAATCCCTTTTCTTTTCTCTGGAACCTCCAACCCCATACTGCTGCTGAGTCTTACGGCAACGATTTGACGACCATCCGGCAAGCCCTCCCCGACATCGAACTCGAATTGGAGCAGGGCGGCAAACGCGCGCCCCTCGCAATCGCCGCTGCGCGCTCGACCTTCCAAGGCCTTAGCCCCGAACTCACCGCCGCACAGGCGGACGATCCCGCCAAGGGTTGGAAGCTCGGTATCCCCGGCATCGACAGCGCTGTCTTTCTTCAACTCGCCGCTCCCTTGACCCCTGCAAAGGGAGCGAAGCTCATCGTCAAACTCAAGTTCCAAGGATCCGAAGCTCCGTACCCTAACGCGCTCTCGAATAGCTTCCGATTCTCCACCGCTAACAATCCGCACGGCCTCGAAGATTGGCTGGCGTTGTTCAAAAACAAGGGTCGCCTGTATTGGATGAACGACACCTACCTCGCCTCCAAAGCTCACGCCGCCGGCAAGTCGCCCGCCACCGGCCTTGATGTGGCCCGTTCTCACTATCTCAAAAACCATTTCGATACCTGCACCACCCGCGTGATGGTCATGGAAGAGCGCAAGGATCCCGTGAAAACCTATGTCCTCGCTCGCGGCGCGTATGACAAACCAATCAAGGACCGCCTACGCGAACGCACGGCCCCAGGCTTCCTCCCGCCGATGCCGAAGGACGCTCCAAACAACCGCCTCGGCTTGGCCCAGTGGTCGGTGGCCCCAGAAAACCCGCTTACCGCCCGCGTGGAGGTGAACCGCCTCTGGCAGCAGGTTTTCCTGAACGGCCTCGTCAAAACCTCGGACGACTTCGGTCTGCAGGGCAACACCCCGACCCATCCCGAGCTTCTCGATTATCTCGCCGTCGATTTCCGCGAGAACAAATGGGACATCAAGCGCGCGATGAAAAACATGGTTATGAGTGCCACCTATCGCCAATCCGCGAAGCACCGACAGGATCTCAAGGAGATCGACCCAGAGAACAAGCTCCTCGCCCGCGCTCCGCGCTACCGCTTCCCTGCCGAGTTGATCCGCGACAACGCCCTCGCGGCCTCCGGTCTCCTCAATGAGAAAATCGGCGGCCCGAGTGTGAAGCCCTACCAGCCAGAAATTTGGAAGGAAAAATCCATGAAAAACACTGCCAGCTTCGGCATCTACACCCGCAACACCGGCGATAAGCTCTTCCGTCGGGGGCTTTACACCCTCTGGAAGCAATCCGTGCCGCCGGCTCAGATGGAAATCTTCGACGCCCCCTCGCGCGAGGCCTGCGTGACCCGCCGAGCACTGACGAACAGCCCGACGCAGGCTTTCGTCCTCATGAACGACGAGACCTACGTCGAGTTCTCCCGCAAACTCGCCGAGCGCCTTTTCACGGATATCAACGGCCCGTGGGACGAAAAGCTCACCGAGCGCCTCCGTCGAGGGTTCCGCCTCGCCACTGGGCGTGCGCCCGCCGATAGCGAACTGGCCACCTGGATTTCCTTCACCAAGGAAAACCTCGAGCGCTTCACTGCGCACACGGAAAATGCCGAAAAATTCCTCTCCTATGGCGAGACGCCCAGAAACAAGGAACTCCCAGCCCCTCAACTGGCCGCACTCTCTTTCAGTATGTCCGCCATTCTCAACCTCGATGAAACCATCACCCGCAACTAATCTCAGACGTCCAGCATAGAAATCGCAAACGATGAAACATCCCGTCGAAGAATATCTGCTCAACATCAGTCGGCGTCAGTTTTTCGGAAAAATGGCGCAAGGCCTAGGTGCTGCCGCGCTTGGCTCGCTCTTGAACAACAATATGTTTGCAGCAGCTCCGAGCCCATTTGAGCGCGGATTCCTAGGTGCTCCCCACTTTTCACCGAAAGCCAAGAGGGTCATTTATCTCTTCCAGCACGGCGGTCCGTCGCAGATGGACCTTTTCGATTATAAGCCGCAACTCGCAGAGCAGTATGACAAGGAAATTCCCAAATCCGTGCGCGGCGACCAGCGCATCACCGGGATGACCTCAGGCCAATCGCGCCTGCCCGTTGCACCATCGATGTTCGCATTCAAAAAATACGACAACAACCAAGACGGTCTCTGGGTTTCTGATCTCTACCCCCACACCGCGACCCTCGCGAAGGATCTCTGCGTTGTGAAATCGGTCTTCACCGAGCAGATCAACCACGAGCCGGGCGTGTCGTTTCTTCAAAGTGGTCACCAGTTGCCCGGTCGCCCGTCGTTCGGTTCTTGGATGAGTTACGGTCTAGGTAGCATGAATGAAAACCTGCCCGCTTTCGTTGTGATGATCAGCCAAGGTCGGGGTAATGCGCAATTCGTCTCGTCGCGATTGTGGAGTTCCGGATTCCTGCCTAGCGAGCACCAAGGCATCAATCTCCGCAGTGGAAGCGACCCCGTGCTTTTTCTTAACGATCCGAATGGTATCGAGCGCTCCGACCGCCGCCGCATGCTCGACCAAATCGCCCACCAAAACCACTTAACAGCAGATCAAACGATGGACCCCGAGGTGCTCGCCCGCATCGCGCAATACGAGATGTCCTATCGCATGCAGACTGCTGTTCCAGAACTCACCGACTTCTCGCAGGAATCCGCCGAGACGCTCGACATGTATGGCCCGCAGGTCAAAACCCCAGGCTCTTACGCCTACAACTGCCTCATGGCTCGCCGCCTCGCCGAGCGTGGCGTTCGCTTCGTGCAACTCTACCATCGCGGCTGGGACCAGCATAGCAACTTGCCTAAGGAAATCCGCATGCAGTGTGAGGATACCGACCAACCGCAGGCCGCGCTCGTGAAGGATCTCAAACGCCTTGGCTTGCTCGACGACACGCTCGTCATCTGGGGCGGAGAATTCGGTCGCACCGCCTACAGCCAGGGCGTCCTCACGAAGGACAACTACGGCCGCGACCACCATCCGCGTTGCTTCACCATGTGGTTCGCCGGCGGCGGTATGAAACCTGGAATCACCTATGGAAAAACCGATGACTACTGCTACAACATCATAGACAAACCGATGCATGTGCACGACCTCCACGCGACGCTCATGCACCTCATGGGCATCGACCACGAGCGTCTCACCTACCGCTACCAAGGCCGCGACTTCCGGCTCACCGATGTCCACGGACACATCGTCCACGACATCTTGGCTTAACTTGCACACTACCAAGCGAAATTGAGGTCAAATCTCACGGGAGTGATGGAAATGCATACAAAATTAACAGAATTGTGCATGTGAAAATAAATGATACCATTGTCACTTTGAAATGAGACTTTGTAGCGCAAAAGAAGGGGGCATGGCCGTCCCGGCCGTGTGGAGACTTGCCTACCCGCTTGCAGCATACCCATCGGAACTAAGGAGCAGACCGCAGCACACAGGCGAGACGCGCTGTGCTCCTCTACTACAATCCAAAAGCAAGCTGTTTTTGCTATGACCGAGAGATTAAACTGGTTAAACTTTACACAACATGAATCCCTTCATCGTTCTTTTGATGGTACTCACAGGATGCTTGGCTTCCTGCAAAAAAGCCCCCGAGCAGGCCGCTAATCCTTTGGGGAAAAATGAACCCGCGAAGGCTGCTGCGTCGGCCGCTCCGTCCTCCAAGACGGTGGTCGCCGCTCCCGCCGACGAGAAGATTTCCTTCAGCAGTCAGGTGCGCCCGATTTTATCGAACAGTTGCTTCGCCTGCCACGGCCCCGATGCCCAAAACCAGGCCAGCCCCTTCCGCCTCGACACCGAAGAACACTCGCGCGCTAACCTTGCCAAAGCGGGTGAACCTCCCCGCTACGGAGTCGTGCCCGGCAAGCCCGAAGAGAGCGTCTTGCTCCAGCGAATCGTGTCGCACGAACCGCACGAGGTTATGCCGCCGCCTTACGCGAAGAAACAACCGCTTACCGAGGAGCAAATCGCAACAGTCACCGAGTGGATCCGCCAAGGCGCGAAATACGAGCCTCACTGGGCGTTCGTTGCGCCTGTGAAGTCAGCGGTGCCCGAGGTGAAGGACAAGACTTGGCCGCGCACGCCCATCGACAACTTCATCCTCGCGAAGCTGGAATCCAAAGGCATCAAGCCCTCGCCCGAAGCCGACAAGGAAACCCTCGTCCGCCGCGTGCACATGGACCTCCTCGGCCTACCTCCGACTCCCGAGGAAACCGACGCCTACATGGCCGACACCTCCGAGAAGGCCTACGAAAACATGGTGGACCGCGCGTTGGCGTCGCCCCACTACGGCGAGCGCATGGCGATCGACTGGCTCGACCTCGCCCGCTACGGTGATAGCAACGCCATCCATCACGAAATGCTCCGCACCAGTTGGCCGTGGCGCGATTGGGTAATCAATTCCTTCAACAAAAACATGCCTTACGACCAGTTCCTCACTGAGCAACTGGCCGGCGATCTTTTGCCTAACGCCACTCTCGACCAGAAGGTCGCTACCTCTTTCAACCGTAACCACGGCATCACCAACGAGGGCGGAGCCATCCCGGAAGAGTGGCTCATCGAATACGCGGTGGACCGCGTGAGTACCTACGGCACGGCCGTGATGGGAATGTCGGTGGGTTGCGCCCGTTGCCACGACCATAAATTCGACCCGATCTCCCAGAACGATTTCTTCAGCTTGATGGCCTATTTCAATAGCATCAATGAAGTGGGCCTTGAGCGTCAGGACGGCAGTCGCGCCCGGGCCTACCCGCCATTTGTGCAAGTTCCGACCGAGCTCCAGAAGAAAGTCATGGAATCCGTCGAGAAGACGCTCGCTGACCTCCAACCCGTCCGCGATGACAAGGGCCCCGAGGCGGTGAAGGTGCCTGATGAAAGCAAGGGCATCGACTGGGCCGTTCTCGCACCGGCAGGAGCCAAGAGATCCTCGAAAAAAGATGAGGGCTTGGCTTCAGCCAAGGATGACAATGGATTCGCCGGGGCCGGACTGGGCACCATCAATTTCGATATCCCGGAGCACAAAGATCGGTTTTTTTCGGAAGGAAATGCCATTCACCCGATATTCCCGATTGCTCCCGGCGAGGAAATGGTCCTGGAGTTCGGCTTGCCGGAAACGCCAATCAATACCGTCCGCGTGGATTCGGTGAACCCGTTCACTTACCTCTGGAACTACCAGTTCGACAGCGTGAGCTCGGTGCTTGGGATGGATTTGGCGACCATCCGCCAAGCCTTGCCCGATATCCAGGTTGAATTGGAGCAGGGCGGCAAACGTGCACCTCTTGCCGTCACGGCCATCCGCTCGACCTTCCAAGGTCTCAGCCCCGAACTCACCGCCGCGCAGGCGGCCGATCCTGTCAATGGGTGGAAGCTCGGTATCCCTGGCATCGACAGCACTGCATTCCTTCAACTCGCCGCCCCCGTGACTCCGGCCAAGGGCGCTAAGCTCATCGTCAAACTCAAGTTCCAAGGCTCTGAGGCTGCTTGCGGAAGCGCTCTTTCGAACAGCTTCCGGGTCGCCACCGGGAACAACCCGCACGGCTTGGATGACTGGTTGGCATTGTTCAAAAACAAGGACCGCGTCTATTGGATGAACGACACCTACCTTGCCTCCAAGGCCCACGCTGCGGGCAAGTCGCCCGCCACGGGCCTCGATTTCGCCCGTGCTCACTATCTCAAAAACCATTTCGACCAATGCGCCTCCCGCGTGATGGTGATGGAAGAGCGCCCGACCCCGGTTCAGACCTATGTCCTCGACCGCGGCGTTTATGACAAGCCGATCAAGGACCGCCCGCGCGAACGCACCACGCCGGCTGCCTTCCCACCACTTCCGAAAGACGCCCCGAAAAACCGCCTCGGCCTCGCGCAGTGGTCGGTGGCCCCGGAAAACCCGCTCACCGCCCGCGTGCAGGTGAACCGCCTCTGGCAACAACTCCTCAGCAATGGCATCGTCAAATCCTCCGAGGATTTCGGCTTACAGAGCACGTTGCCGACGCATCCCGAGTTGCTTGATTACCTCGCCGTGGATTTCCGTGAGAGCAAGTGGGACATCAAGCGCGCGATGAAAAACATCGTTATGAGTGCCACCTACCGCCAGTCCTCCAAGCGCCGCGAGGACCTCAAGGAGATCGATCCAGAAAATAAACTCCTCGCCCGCGCGCCGCGTTTCCGTTTTCCGGCCGAGTTGATCCGCGACAACGCTCTGGCGGCCTCCGGACTTCTCAATGAACAAGTCGGCGGCCCAAGCGTCAAAACCTACCAGCCAGAAATCTGGAAGGAAAAATCCATGAATGGCCGCTCCAATTATGGTTTCTACACCCGCCATACCGGCGACAAGCTCTTCCGGCGCGGACTCTACACGTTGTGGAAGCAATCCGTGCCACCCGCCCAAATGGAAATTTTCGACGCGCCTTCGCGCGAGTCATGCACGACTCGCCGAGCTCTGACGAATAGCCCGACCCAAGCATTCGTGTTGATGAACGACGAGACCTACCTCGAGTTCTCCCGCAAGCTCGCCGAGCGCCTCTTCACCGACATCAACGGCCCTTGGCAGGAAAAGCTCAACGAGCGCCTGCGCCGTGGCTTCCGCCTCGCCACCGGCCGCAATCCGAAGGAGGAGGAACTTCAAAGTTGGATTTCCTTCAGTAACGAAAACCTTGAGCGCTTCAAGGCGAGCGCCGAGAATACCGAAAAGTTCCTCGCCTACGGCGAAACGTCTCGCGAAAAATCCCTCCCGCCCACCGAGCTTGCCGCCCTGTCTTTCACCATGTCCACCATCTTGAACTTGGACGAAACCATCACCCGCGATTAAACTCCTTCAACCCTAAAAAACTATGAGACATCCCGTCGAAGACCACCTCCTCAATCTGACTCGGCGCCAGTTTTTCGGAAAAATGGCGCAAGGCATCGGCACCATGGCGCTCGGTTCCATGATGGGGAACAACCTCTTTGCAGGCGTACCCAGCCCTTTTGAGCGAGGTTTCCTCGGGTCGCCCCACTTCGCGCCGAAGGCCAAGCGGGTCATCTATCTCTTTCAGCACGGCGGTCCGTCGCAGATGGATATCTTTGACTACAAGCCGCAACTCAACGACCAGTTCGACAAAGACCTCCCGAAATCCGTGCGCGGCGACCAGCGGATCACCGGCATGACCTCAGGGCAATCGCGCCTGCCGGTCGCTCCCTCGATTTTCCAATTTAAAAAATACGAGAATAACCAAGACGGCCTCTGGGTTTCTGAGCTCTACCCCCACACAGCCAGCGTCGCCAAGGAACTCTGCGTCGTTCACTCGGTCTTCACGGAGCAGATCAACCACGAGCCCGGCGTGTCGTTCCTTCAAAGTGGACACCAGTTGCCCGGACGCCCGTCGTTCGGAGCTTGGATGAGCTATGGCCTCGGCAGCATGAATGAAAATTTGCCCGCCTTTGTCGTCATGATCAGCCAGGGTAGGGGCACGGCGCAGTTTGTCTCCTCACGTCTGTGGGGTTCCGGGTTCCTGCCCAGCGAGCATCAGGGTATTAACTTCCGTGGAGGCAGTGAGCCGGTTCTTTTCCTCCAGGATCCGAATGGTATCGAACGTACCGACCGCCGTCGCATGCTCGACCAACTTGCGCGGCAAAATAACGAAGAGGCCCGCCAAAGCATGGACCCCGAGGTGATCGCTCGCATCGCCCAATACGAGATGGCTTACCGCATGCAGACCGCCGTGCCGGAACTCACCGATTTCTCGCAGGAATCGCAAGAGACGCTCGACATGTATGGGCCAAATGTCAAAACCCCGGGCACCTATGCCTACAACTGCCTTATGGCCCGCCGCCTCGCTGAGCGCGGCGTTCGCTTCGTGCAGCTCTATCATCGCGGCTGGGACCAGCACTTCAACCTGCCCACCCAAATCCGCTGGCAGTGTGAGGATACTGACCAACCGCAGGCCGCGCTCGTGAAGGACCTCAAGCGCCTCGGAATGCTCGACGACACACTCGTCATCTGGGGCGGCGAATTCGGCCGCACGACCTACAGCCAGGGCGCTCTCACAAAGGAAAACCACGGCCGCGACCACCATCCGCGCTGCTTTACCATGTGGTTCGCCGGCGGAGGCACCAAGCCCGGCATTACCTACGGGAAGACCGACGACTACTGCTACAACATCATCGATAAGCCGATGCATGTTCACGACCTTCACGCGACTCTCATGCACCTCATGGGCATCGACCATCAGCGCCTCACCTATCGCTACCAAGGTCGCGACTTCCGACTCACCGATGTCCACGGGCACATCATCCGCGACATCCTGGCGTAGGTTCCCCAAGGGGACTGCGCGGCAAAAAAATCCATGAAGAATTCACTGTGTCTTTTGCTGTCATTTGCGGTCGCAGGGTCCTTGGTTTCCTGCAAAAAAGCTCCCGAGCAGGCTGCTGTTCCTGCTCCGGCGAGTGACAACAAACCGCCCGAGGCCGCGAAGCCCGCAACCGCCGCGCCCCTAGCGGGAGGCGATAAAATCTCCTTCAGCACCCAAGTGCTGCCGATTTTGTCGAACAACTGCTTCGCCTGCCACGGCCCCGATTCGCACAACCAGACCAGTCCCTTCCGTCTCGATACCGAGGAGCACTCCCGCGCCAATCTCGCTAAAGCGGGAGAACCTCCCCGCTACGGCGTCGTTCCCGGCAAACCCGAGGAAAGCCTCCTGCTCCAGCGCGTCATCACAAAAGACCCGCACGAGGCCATGCCTCCGCCATACGCAAAAAAACCGGCGCTCACCGAGGAGCAAATCGCTGCGCTCACCGATTGGATCCGTCAGGGAGCCGAATACGAGCCGCACTGGGCGTTCGTCGCGCCGGTGAAGCCGCCCGTTCCCGAGGTCAAAGACAAGGCCTGGCCTCGCACTCCGATCGATCATTTTGTCCTGGCGAAGCTCGAATCCAAGGGCATCAAACCTTCGCCCGAAGCCGACAAGGAAACCCTCGTGCGTCGCGTGCACATGGACCTCCTCGGCCTCCCGCCGACTCCCGAGGAGATCGACGCCTTCGTGGCCGACACCTCGGAAAAAGCCTACGTGGACATGGTGGACCGCGCGCTGGCCTCACCCCACTACGGCGAGCGCATGGCGATCGACTGGCTCGACCTCGCTCGCTTCGGCGACACTAACGTGATTCAATTGGATTTCGTTCGCACGAGCTGGCCGTGGCGCGATTGGGTGATCAATGCCTTCAATAAAAACATGCCCTACGACCAGTTCCTCACCGAGCAATTGGCCGGCGATCTCCTCCCGAATGCCACGATCGACCAAAGGGTCGCCACCTCCTTCAACCGAAACCACGGCATCCAGAACGAGGTGGGGTCCATCAACGAAGAGTGGCTCATCGAATACGCCGTCGACCGGGTGAGCACCTACGGCACCGCAGTGATGGGAATGACGATCGGGTGCGCCCGCTGCCACGACCACAAATTCGATCCGATCTCGCAAAACGACTTTTTCAGCCTGATGGCCTATTTCAACAGCATCAATGAGGTCGGGGTCGAGAACCACGATGCCAACCGCGGCCGCGCCTTTCCTCCGTTTGTGCAGGTTCCGACGGAGCGACAGAAGCAGGTTATGGAGGCATACAACAAAACCTTCGCGGCCCTTCAGCGCGTGCGCGAGGACAAAACCCCCGAAGCGATTAAAGTTCCTGATGAAAGCAAGGGGCTTGATTGGAATGGTCTCGATGTCAGCGGAGCTTCCTGTGCCATGAGGAAGATTGAATCCATCACCCCAATCGGCTTGGGCGGCTCAGCGGCCTCAAACTTTGACATCCCGGAAAACAGTAATCGCGTCCTGAAAGAAGGGACTCTTGCGCACCTGAACTTCCCCGTCGTTCCCGGCGAAACCATGACTTTGGAGTTTGGTTTGCCCGAAAGCCCCCTCAATACCGTGCGCGTCGATTCGGTGAATCCGTTTGGTTTCCTTTGGAACCGCCTGCCCGACGCCACCGACCATGTTTATGGTTTGGATTTGGCCACCATCCGCCAAGCCCTGCCCGACATCGAACTCGAGATCGAAGAGGGCGGAAAACGCCGGCCGCTGCCAGTCGCTGCGGCCCGCTCGAGCTTCGACCGCCTGAGCCCCGAACTCGCCGCCGCACAGGCCGCCGATCCCACCAATGGCTGGAAACTCGGAATTCCAGGCATGGACAGCACCGCGCTCTTGCAACTGGCCGCGCCTGTCACTCCGGCCAAGGGCGCGAAGCTGATTGTGAAATTCAAGTTCAGCGGCACCGAAGTCCCCTACTTGGAATCCTTGTTCAATAGCCTCGCCGTCTCCGTATCCAACAACCCGCACGGCCTCGACGACTGGCTGGGCCTTTTCAAAAACAAAGATCGCAAATATTGGATGAACGACATCTACCTTGCCGCCAAAGCCCATGCTGCTGGTAAGGTGACGGTGACTGGTCTCGATGTGGCCCGTGCTCACTACCTCAAGAACCATGTTGACCAATTCGCCACCCGCGTGATGGTCATGGAAGAGCGCAAGGATCCGGTGCAAACGTACGTCCTTGCACGTGGTTCCTACGACAAGCCGATCAAGGACCGTCTGTGTGAACGCACCGCACCAGTCGCCTTCAATCCGATGCCGAAGGACGCTCCGAAAAATCGCCTCGGCCTCGCGCAGTGGTCGGTAGCGCCGGAAAACCCGCTCACCGCCCGCGTAGAGGTGAATCGCCTTTGGCAACAGGTTTTCCAGAAC
>CAMDOJ010000017.1 GCA_945903555.1 Chthoniobacter flavus | reverse complement strand
CTCGGAGGCCTTCATCGCTTCATGCATTGGGATGGTCCGATCCTCACAGATAGTGGCGGATTTCAGGTTTTCTCCCTCGCGAAATTACGCAAGATCACCGAAGAAGGCGTTCGTTTTCAGAATCACCTCGACGGCACGCCCACCTTCATTGGTCCTGAGACATCGATGGAGATCCAGCGTGACCTCGGTTCGGACATCGTGATGCTTTTTGATGAGTGTCCACCCCACCCCTGTACTCACGAAGCGGCGGATAAAAGCCTCGACCTCACTTTGCGCTGGGCTCGGCGGTGCAAGGACTGGTGGGCCGCGCAAACGGAGGAAACTCGCCCCCTCCTTTTCGGCATCACCCAAGGTTCATCCTACCCCGACCTTCGGGAAAAAAGTGCCCGTGCGCTTGTGGATATCGGATTCGACGGCTATGCCATCGGCGGCGTGAGCGTCGGCGAACCCGAGACCGAGATGTTTTGCGCGGTTGAGAGCGCCATCCCATTCCTGCCACACGATCACGCCCGCTACGCGATGGGCCTGGGCACCCCTCCCCAGATCATCGAAATGATCGCTCGAGGGGTCGATATGTTTGACTGCGTCCTTCCCACCCGATTGGCGCGTAATGGCACCGCATTCACTGCTGGCGGGACGATCAATCTCAAAAATGCCCCCTATGCCGAAGACAGTTCCCCGATCGAGCCGGGCTGTTGCTGTTATGCGTGCAAGAATTTCACGCGCGCCTACCTTCGTCATCTTGTGAAGGCGGAAGAAATTCTTGGTCTGCGACTCATCAGTATTCACAACC
Organism: Chthoniobacter flavus; assembly: GCA_945903555.1. Lineage (GTDB taxonomy): Bacteria > Verrucomicrobiota > Verrucomicrobiia > Chthoniobacterales > Terrimicrobiaceae > UBA967. The sequence goes on along the minus strand of CAMDOJ010000017.1, from coordinate 15,753 downwards.
TGCACTTTTACATCGGACTCGCCCGAACCGCCCGTGAGCACATTCTGGGTGGCACTTTTCAGGATTTCCGGAAAGATTTTGTCGCAAACTATGCCTTGCGCTCTACCGAGTAACCCAACATTGCAATAGGGGCGAAAGCCAAAAAAACCGACCAAACCTGCCCTTGTTGCTTGACCGAGGTTGGAGGAGTGCTCATATTTAACGATTCTAGAGAACGAAGCGTTCGGGGAGGATCCCTTTCGCTGTTGTGCTCTGGAATTACCGATTTATGAATTCCGATCTTACGACAATGCTCGATTACCTCGAGCGCGAAAAGGGCATCAAGCGCGATATCCTAGTGGAAGCCATTTCTACAGCCATCCTTGCGGCATCAAAGAAAACCTTCACCTCTGGAACCCGGGAACTTCGTATTGAGATCAATCCTCAATCCGGTGCTATCAAAGCCATCGCGAAACTCATTGTCGCAGAAAAACCAGCTAACGCCCACGAGGAAATCTCTGTGGCTAAAGCCCGTTTGATCAAGCCAGATGCACAATCCGGCGAGGAAATCGACGTGGAAGTGACTCCAAAAGATTTCGGCCGCATCGCTGCCCAAGCGGCCCGTCAGGCGATCAACCAGCGCCTGCGCCAGATCGAACGGGAGATGATTTATGAAGAGTTCAAAGATCGCACCGGTGACATTGTCACCGGCACCGTTAGCCGCTTCGACCGCTCGGATGTGATCGTGGATCTCGGCAAGTTTGAGGGCATCATGCCCAATCGTGAACGCGTCATGACCGAGGAATACAATGTCGGCGACAAGCTTCGCGCCTACGTTGTTGCCGTCGAAAGTGGATCCCGCGGACCCGAAATCATCCTTTCCCGTAGTCATCCAAACTTCGTGCGCCGCCTATTTGAGCTCGAGGTCAGCGAAATCGCCGACCATACGGTCGAATTGAAAGCCATCGCCCGCGAAGCCGGCTTCCGCACCAAGGTCGCCGTCCACAGCGCCGATGCCAAAGTCGATCCGGTCGGAGCCTGCGTTGGAATGCGTGGTTCCCGAGTCAAAAATATCGTTCGTGAACTCAATAACGAAAAAGTCGATATCATCCGCTGGGATGCCGATCCTTTAAAGTTCGTCACCGCCGCGCTCAAACCGGCCAATATCCGCGCCATCACGGCCGATGCGGATAAAAAACGCATCCGCGTTCTCGTTCATAAAGACGATCTCTCCCTCGCAATCGGACGTCGCGGACAAAATGCCCGCCTCACCTCCAAGATGACCGGGTGGGATGTCGATATCGAAGAGGATAAACGCGAGGCTCAAGTCATCCAAAATCGCACGGCTGAAGCCGCTCATTCTATGGCCGATATTCTTGGCGTGAGCGAAGAAGTCGCCCAACAACTTGCCAGCGGCGGCATGAACTCCGTCGAGGTCATCCTCATGTGCGCAGCGGATGACATTGCCGAGGTTCTCGGTGCGGATCTCGAAACTGGTCAAAAAATCCTTTCAGCAGCTCAGGCAGCACAAAAAACTCCCGTCGCCTGAGGGATATGAAAACGTCTCCCCAGCTCCAATTTATTTATGGCAGAGAAAATCAAGAAAAAACCAACCGGAGAAAAGCCGGCAACATCGCGCAGGACATCGCCAACGACCCGTTCCTCGCGCCCACTGGCTGAAGCCCCCACCCCTGCTGCCGAGACCGTTCCTTTCGAGCCAAAAGTCCAAGCTCCGACTGTTGATCTTCTGGCCCCTGTCAAAAAAGTAAGAAAAGCCTCGGGCGCAGCTTCTCTCCAACATTTCATTCGCCCCCTTACAGACAAGGCGCCGCCAACACCCCTTCCATTACCAACCCCCGAACCGGTCGCCGAAGTTTCCGCTCCAGAGGCACCGACGGAAGAAATCCAAGAAACTCTCGACGAGCCTGAAGATTCCGGCAAAAAAGTCCTTCATCTCAAGCCTCCGATCATCGTCAAGAATCTGGCCGAGCAACTTGATCTCAAGCCCTTCCAACTCATCAAGGAGTTGATGGCCCTTTCGATCTTTGCAAATCTCAACCAGACTATCGAGCCGGATGTAGCTGCAAAAATCTGTGACATGCACGGATTCGTGCTGGAGAGGGACCGCAAGGATACCTCAAAAGGTCACCACAAAGTTGAGACCAAGGTCGAGGCCCCCAAAATCCCCGAACCGCCAAAGGGCGATGCGCTAAAATCCCGCGCGCCGATCATCACTTTCATGGGCCATGTCGACCACGGCAAAACCTCCCTTATTGACGCCATTCGCAAGACTCGCGTCGCCGCCGGTGAAGCAGGCGGTATCACTCAGCACATCGGTGCCTATAGCGTCAATCGTAACGGTCATCCCATCACCTTTTTGGACACTCCCGGCCACGCTGCTTTCACAGCCATGCGAGCACGCGGTGCAAATGTGACGGATATTGCCGTTATTGTTGTGGCCGCCGACGATGGGCTCATGCCTCAAACCATCGAGGCCATCTCACACGCGAAGGCAGCGAAGGTAAAAATTGTCATTGCGATCAACAAAATCGATCTCGCCAGCGCTAACCCTGACCGCTTGAAGAAGCAATTGCAGGAACGCGGGCTTACTCCCGAAGATTGGGGTGGAGATACGATTTGTGTTCCCGTCAGCGCAACAAAAGGAACCGGAATCAATGATCTTCTTGATCTCATGCTTCTCGAAGCGGAAATGCTAGAACTCAAATCCAGTGAGACGGTGGACGCACGATGCAGTGTGATCGAAGCCCAGGTCGAACAAGGCCGCGGCCCGACTGTCACCGTGATCGTGCGGACAGGAACGCTTCGCTTGGGCGACGTCTTCATCTGCGGAAATTATTGGGGAAAAGTAAAGCAACTCATTAACGATCTTGGCAAACCGGTTAAAGAAGCCGGTCCATCCATGCCGGTAAGAGTTCTTGGCATTAGCGGACTACCCAATGCCGGCGATGAATTGATGGTTATGGACTCAGAAAAGTCGGCTCGTATTCTCAGCGAAGAACGCGTCGCAAGCACCCGGGACACCAAGTTGTCTGGAGCTCAACGCACGACGCTGGAAAACCTCTTTGCAAATCTGGCCTTTGATGCCAAGCCCACACTCAAGATCATTCTTAAGTGTGACGTTCAAGGCTCACTGGAAGCGGTTACAGGATCGCTCAGGGATATCCCACAGAAAAAGATCACCCTCGACATCATTCACTCCGCCGTCGGTCCGATCACGGAATCCGATGTCATGCTCAGCAGCGCTTCGAATGCCGTTATCATCGGTTTTAACACAAAAACCGAGAATACGGCAGCCCAAGCCGCCAAGCGCGAAGGCGTTCAAATCAAGCTCTACAGCATCATTTATGAGTTGATCGACCAAATCCGTGAATCAATGAGCGGGTTGCTCTCACCAGAATTGCGCGAAGCTATCATCGGACATGCCGAAGTTCGACAAGTTTTCGACCTCACCAAAGGTCGCGTGGCAGGTTGCATGGTGCTCGATGGTCGCATCGCTCGCACAGCTCGAGCCCGCGTCCTTCGCCGCCGCCAACCGATTTACGACGGAGGCCTCGCGACGCTCAAGCGTTTCGCGGACGACGTCAAAGAGGTTCGCGCTGGACTGGAATGCGGCATCAAGTTGGGCGACTTTTCAGAATACCTGCCAGAGGACATCATCGAGTGCTACACGCTCGAGAAAATCCCTCAGCAACTCTAAAAAAATCACGCGGCGGTTTCAATCGCCCCGCAAAATAGACTTATTCTGTATGAAAAACCGCCTCGCTAGAGTGTGCGAAGTCATTAAACGTGAACTGAGTGCCCTTTTCCTTCGGGATATTGATTTCGGCAACCTTTTGGTCACAATTAGTTCCGTTGATATCACCCCCGACCTCAAACAAGCGCATATTTTTATATCCGCCCTTGGGACTAAGGCCGAACAACTCCGAGTCATCGAACTCCTCGAAAAAAACCGCATTTTGATGCAGAGCCAGATGTCAAAACGTGTCAGGATCAAACATACCCCTCATCTTAACTTCCACATCGACGAGGCGATGGCGCGGGGATCTCGGGTATTGAATGTGATGAATGAACTCGGTCTTATGGAGATCAAGCCCAATGCTGAAGAAGAACTTTGATGATATTGCACAAGCGCTTCAAAACGCGCGATCAGTCGGTGTAGCCAGTCACATCCGCCCGGATGCAGATGCCCTGGGCTCCACAATCGCTTTTGCCCTTTGGCTGAAGGATTGCGGGAAAGAAGTCACGGCATGGAATGAAGAAGGGTCGACCTCCAAATTCCATTACCTGCCAAAGAATGAAATCGTGTCGCTTCCGGCAAACACTCCACAAAATTTCGATGTTTTCGTAGCCCTCGACACATCAGTTAAAGACCGACTCGGCATCGTGCTGGACTCGATCGCGCCAGGCACCCCGCTGGTCAACATCGACCACCATGTGAGCAATCAAAATTTTGGCGACATTAATTATATCGACCCATCAGCTCCTGCGACCGGTCAGATTTTGGTCGAGTTTTTCCGTCATGTCGGAGCCCAGATCACACCCGAAATGGCGGCGAATCTCTTCGCCGCGATTTCAACTGATACCGGATCCTTCCAATATGCAGGCACCAACGAAAGGACGTTTGCTGCAGCGTCGCATTTGATTTCCTGCGGAGTGGACGTGCCTAGACTATCGCGCTCCATGTATGACAGCCAACCCCGCCGCCGCTTTGAGCTTCTGCGCTTTGCTTTAAATACGGCCGAGTTCGATTGCGACGACCGCATTGCCACCTTTTCCCTCCCTCTAGCCGAAGTCGAGCGCCTCCAAGTGCTCCCCGAGGACAATGAAGGCATCATCGACCACCTTCGCTCGATCGAAGGCGTTGAGGCCGCTGTCTTTTTCGAGGAACTGCCCGAAAACAAAGTCCGCATCAGCTCACGCTCCAAGGATCGCTCGATCGATGTTTGCAAAGTCTGCGCGGTCTTCGGAGGTGGCGGGCACCCGATGGCGGCAGGCGCCCGTATGGATGGAACGCTGGAAAATGCCAAAACCCAATTTTTGAAAGTTTTATCGAATGAGATCAGGAACAGAAATTGACGGTGTATTGTTAGTCGACAAATCGCAGGCGATGACCTCGCACGATGTGGTTGCGATCACCCGTCGATCACTCAACACAAAAAAAGTGGGCCACTGCGGCACGCTCGACCCCTTGGCCACAGGACTCCTGATCATTACCATCGGTCGGGGAACAAAAATCCAAGATCTCCTCATGAGCGAGGATAAAGAATATGTTGGAACGCTCAAGCTGGGCGAGGAAACAGACAGCCAAGACTCGGACGGTCAAGTCACGAAATCCTCACCTGTTCCCGAGTTCACCCGCGAACAGATCGATGCGGCCTTCGCGAAATTTCACGGCGACTTCTACCAAACTCCCCCAATGGTGAGCGCGATCAAAAAGGACGGCGTTCCCCTCTACAAACTCGCACGCCAAGGTAAGGTCGTTGAACGCGAACCTCGCTTCGTCCATGTTTACGCCCACGAGATCATCACCATTCGTCCCATGGAAATTGATTTTCGCGTCGTCTGTAGCAAAGGGTTTTACGTTCGCACTTATGCTCATGAGATCGGGTCCGAGCTCGGTTGCGGTGCGCACCTCAAAGTCCTTCGCCGCACCAAATCTGGACGATTCAGTGTGGAGGGAGCCATCACTGTCGATGAACTCAAAGCGGGCCCATTGGATGCCGTGGCCCAACGCGTCTTGAGTCTTCCTGCTGTGTCACGACTACGCGGTGCCTGATGCGAATCCTGCATTCCATCGACGAGTTGAGGAAAATCGGGGATCTCGTTGTTTTGGCGGCGGGTGTATTTGATGGTGTCCATCTCGGGCATCAAGCCGTTCTGCGCACGGCCCAGTCTGCCGCCCGAGAGATGGGAGGCTCCGCAGTGGCACTCACTTTCGATCCCCACCCCGCTGCCGTGCTGCGCCCGAGCGAGGTCCCTCAACTTCTGACATCCACCGAATCCAAGTTGAGTTTATTTGAGAGCCTCGGCATCGAAAACACCCTCGTCGTTCGCTTTGATTCCGACTTTGCCGCAACAGAGGCCTCGGACTTTATCCTTCAGCTTACCCGCGCCACAGCGCACCTAGCAGGGATTTGCATTGGCAGAGGGTGGATGTTTGGCAAAAACCGCAGCGGCAATGCCTCGCTCTTAAGAAAAATGGGCGAAGGGAATGGTTTTTTTACCACGGAGGTGGAGCCCTTCAAGATCGGTGATACGGTGGTGAGCAGCACACTCATCCGCAAAGCCCTTTTGGAAGGCGATCTCCGTACGGCGGAATCCATGCTTGGGAGGAATTACTCACTCTCCGGAGGCGTGCTCCCAGGCGCACAACTCGGACGCAAGCTCGGTTTTCCCACCGCGAATCTCGGCCTGAATAACGAAATCCTGCCTCCAAATGGAGTTTATGTCGTGAGAGTCAATGCCGCCGGACAATCTCTGAATGGCGTCGCCAACCTGGGCACTCGACCGACCATTGGAGACGATCCGAAGCGCGTCCTAGAAGTTCACGTCCTGAACTTCGACGGTGATCTCTACGGTCAAGAAATCGACGTCCAATTCCTCGAATCCCTCCGCCCCGAAATCCCATTCGAAAATCTGGATGCTCTCAAAATTCAGATTGCAAAAGATGTGGATACAACCCGCGAATGGTTCGCGAAAATGGGATACACGCGATGAGCTCGCAATGGGATTTTCTTACGCATAACGAAACCTTCGATGCCGAGGGAAAGCCCCGCGAAGTTTACCGCACCCTCTTTGATCGACTCAATGAAATGCCCCGTACTAAAGTGCGAGCCTTGGATGATCAACTTGAGGCGACCATGCGCGAAATGGGAGTCACTTTTGACATCAAACGGGATCGCGTTTGGGGCCAGCGCGCTTGGTTTTGCGATTTGCTTCCCCAAATCTTCACCCCAGATGAATGGGAACCTCTCACGAATGGCATTCGCCAACGAATCAAAGCCTTTGAGATGTTTCTTCAAGATATCTACTCGAAGAAGCAGATTCTGCTCGATGGGGTGATCCCTATAACCCCCGTGCTGGGGAGTCCATTTTTTCAGCGCGCGGCCGCTGGCCTTCCTTTGCCAGCGGGAGCCTACCTGCACCTCAGTGGAATCAGTATTTGCCGTCTTCCCGATGGGCAACTCGCCGCGAAGCACCACTACTTCAGCAACGCTTCCGGTATGTCCTACATGATCCAAAATCGAAGGGCTCTCACTCGGGTCATACCTCAATCGTTTCAGGATACCGGCATACTTTCGATCTCGGATGTCCCAACCAACATCCTGGAAATGCTACGCTCGTTTTCCAAGGAAGCCGATCCGATGGTCGTCCTGCTTTCCCCAGGTCTTCTCAGCCCAGCTTACTCGGAACACAGTTTTCTAGCCCGCCGAATGGGAATCCCGCTAGTGCAAGGTGGTGATCTGCTTGTTTTGAATGATGAGGTTTATCTCAAAACCGTATCCGGTTTGAGCAAAGTGGACGTCATCTACACGCGTGTCTCCGACCAATGGCTCGATCCGATGGTTTTTCGGCGTGATTCCATTTTAGGCATCCCCGGTCTGGCCCACTGCGTCCGAAGGCAGAGCGTAGCCGTGATCAATGCGATTGGTTCTCAGATATCGGACGATCGAGCGCTTCTCCCCTTCGCCTCGCAAATCATCCGCTACTACCTTGGTGAACGTCCGATCCTTCCCGCCGTTGCGACCTACTGGATGGGGGACATCGACCAGCGTGAGCATGTGTTGGGGGATCTTCAGAATTTCACCATCCGCCCCCTCTCAGGTGAGCGGATTCTCCTCGGCGGAGATGGACACCTTCCTTCGAGTGAAAAGATGGAATCTGCGAAGTTGGAGATTCTCGAAAACCCATCCCAATTCGTCGCCCAACCTCAAGACTGCGATGCCGAAACCATTTCGTTCCAAGACGGCGATCGACGACGCCGTCGCCAAGATCATATCCTCTTCGCCCAGCGCAAGGCCGACGGATCCTACGAGGTCTTCCCAGGCGCTCTCACCCGCGTCTCGACAACCGAATCTGAATTCACGTCTTCGGAACTGGGTGGTGGAAGTAAAGATACATGGGTTCAGGTCGGTCTACATAAAGCACGCGATGAGTGGGATCCCTCACGGCAAACCGATGCCAAGATCTCGGCCCACGGAGTCACCAGTCGCGTAGCGGAGGCCTTTTATTGGATCGGTCGCTACCTCGAGCGCGCCTACGACCTCGCCGGTATGGTGAGCGTGATTGAGTCTCTCGAAATCGAGGAACTCAACCCCACGGAAAGAATGAACTACCGCCCAGTCTGGAACCGCATTCTTCCTAGGCTCGAGGGCGCAGGCAGTCCGACGAGACGGACGATTTCTAGCCCTACTGGACGCTATCGCCTCACACTCGATACCAATGAACCAGGCTCGGTCGTGAGCACCATCCTGCGGGCCGCTGGGAATGCCGAGTCGGTATTGGAAACACTGAGTTTGGACGCCTGGGGGGTCTTGAGTGTTTTGAGGAACCGATTTCGAAACTCCCAGTTTTCCCCTGATTCCAGTGAAGAGATCCTGACCTCCTCAAGCCGTCGCCTCTGTGATGTCGCCCGCCAGTTGATCCCTCAATTTTTCGGGACTGCCCAGTGCACGATGCTTTCCGACGATGGGTGGAATTTCTGCGAAATCGGACAACTCATTGAACGCGCGGCGATCACAGCCAATGCCATCACCTCGATCACGAAACCCCTCCTTCAGCCTCCCTCCGGCAGCAGCAGCGATCACGCCATGGAAATCCGTCTGTCGGCCTTTCTGCGATTACTGAACAGTCGCGACATCTACCGCCGCGTTTACCAGATGCGCATCGAACCTTTGCCTTTATTGGAGCTTCTATGGACAAATCCTGTTGCACCACGATCCGTCGTTCACTGCCTCACAAGTTGCGTTGCCCGCATCCGAGGAAATGAAATAAACTCGTCTCCATCGACGACTCGCGCGCTGGCCGAAATCGAAAGCCTCATCCAATCCATTCTTAGCACCAATTGGGAGGAGCTTCTAGCCGAACAGAAGCCACTGAAACACGGAAAATCCCGACTTCAAAACCACTGCGAAAGTCTCTTAAACCGGTTGCTTTCGCTTCACACAATCATTTGCGACAGCTTTTTGAACCATCAAGTCCTCATGCACGTGGAGACGAAACCCCTTTTTAAAGCTTGATCGCTTCTGCCTAGCCTAATGGCTTCGAGCGTGCCAAATTCAAAATAACAACGGAGACACCAATGAAATTTAGAATCACCAAAGAAACTCTCTACACCTACGAGGACTTGGTTTCTCTTTCGCCCCATACCTTGAGGGTTTATCCCCGTGTCGACATCCACATCAAAGTTGATCGCTTTGAGTTGCAAAGCAATTCCGACGCCCAGATCCAGTTCCGGCGTGATCTCTTTGATAACATTGTTGCCCATTGCTTTTACCCAGACACCTCCAACCGCCTAGGTTTTCGAACCCTCATCGAACTCAGCGTTCAGGAGAAAAATCCGTATCAATTCCTTCTCGACTCCCACGGGCTCAAAATCCCATGCCAATACAAAGAGGAGGAACTCGCTCTGCTGGCCCCGTACATCACCGTAGCTGAAAACGCGAAACTCCCCGCCCCGCTCGCACCGACCAATCCTCGGCCAACCGTGGAGACACTCGTGAATATCAATTCCTGGATATTTGATAATATCGCCTATGAGCGCCGCGACAGCGCCCATCGCCATACCGCTGCCGAAATCCTCAAACGTGAGTCCGGATCTTGCCGTGATTTTTCAACCCTTCTCGCGGAGACCCTTCGTCAAAACGGCCTCGCAACCAGACTCGCGAGCGGCTTCGTTTGGGAAGGTGACAAACCTGAAGAGGAAAAAAAGGCTTCCAGCTCGATGCACGCTTGGGTGGAAACCTACCTGCCGGGAGCCGGATGGGTCGGTATGGATCCGACGAATGGGGTTCTTTGCGACCACCACTTTGTGACCACGGCCGTGGGACGCACGGAATCGGATATCGCTCCCGTGAATGGTAACTACTACTCGAACAAGCCAGTCACAAGCAGTCTAGTAACCCGACTTTTTCTAGAAAAAGTCGACTGAGAGAATCCAGTCAACTCCATCACTCGTAATACTTGTTAGAAAAAGCCTATGCATTGCAAAGCACTCGAGTCCCAATGATGAATTTTTTTAATAACTGCACAGCCCTAATCACGGGCGCCTCATCCGGCCTTGGTGAAGAGTTTTCGCACCAACTCGCTCCCTATGCTTCCCGTCTCATTCTTGTGGCTCGTCGGATCGACCGCTTAGAGTCCCTCGCCTCCAACCTCCGTGAACTCCACCCTAACCTCGACGTCAGGATTTTTGAAGCTGATCTCACCTTACCGGAACGTCGCCATGCCTTAGCCGACTGGCTCACCGATGAAGACATCGCGGTGAACTTCCTTGTGAACAACGCCGGCCTAGGTGATCACGGGCCGTTTGACACCAGCGACTGGGAACGTGTGGAAAATATGATCGATTTGAATATCACCTCACTCACCCACCTCACTCACCTTCTGGTGCAGGGAATGCTGGAAAATGGCCGTGCTGCGATCCTGAATGTCAGCAGTGTGGCGGGCTTTTTTCCGATCCCGCAAATGGCGGTTTACTCGGCCTCAAAAGCCTATGTGACGAGCTTCTCGGAAGCTCTCGCCATGGAGCTCCGCCCAAAGGGCATCACCGTCACAGCCCTCTGTCCCGGCCCAATTCCCACGGAGTTCTTTGACACAGCGACCAGACCCGGCGAGGAAGACAAGGCCTCCCATTTTAAGACCTGTCCCGCCTTTGTCGTTTCCCCACAACAGGCCGTCAGAACCGGTCTCGAAGCCGTGGTTCGCGAGCGGGCACGCGTTGTCCCTGGTCCACTGCTTGCGACCGCTGTTGCCGTCGCCTTGATGATTCCTTTTTGTATCATCCGCCGCATTCTTGCGATCAAGTCGGCATAACTTTAATTCTTACTCACGATGCACAATCACACCCAAAATGCCACAGGAACGGAATCCCCAAAGATTTCCTTTGCGGAAGCATTTGAGCTCATCAACCCCCACCTCTACACAGTCGAGGAACGTATCCGCGCTCAAGCCAAGTCATTTGATCCAGCCATCGAAGGCTATGTGTCTTATGTTTGCGGTGCAGGCGGAAAGCGTTTGCGTCCCGCCCTCGCTCTTCTTTCGGCCGGCGCAACGGGAAAAATCACAGCAAGCCATGTCGATCTGGCTGTGATTCTTGAACTCATCCACATCGCCACACTCGTCCACGATGACATTATGGACGGCGCAGAACTCCGCCGCGACCAAGCCTCAGCGAATGCCAAATGGGGGAATGCCATCACGGTCTTACTCGGCGACTGCCTCTTTGCCCACGCCCTCCGCCTGTCCACAAATTTCAGCAACAGCGATATATGCCGCCGCATCGCGGATGCCGCCACGGAGGTTTGCTCGGGGGAAATCATCCAGACCCAGCGCCGCCACGACCTCAAACTCAGCACGGCAGATTACTACCGCATCATCGAGATGAAGACGGCCGCCCTATTCACCGCTGCTTGCGAACTCGGTGCCTTCATTAGCGAAGCAAGCCCGACAGTCATCGGCTCACTCAAGACCTATGGCACCAAACTTGGCGTAGCCTACCAGATTTACGATGATATCCTCGACCTAGCCGGTAATGAAGAAGAGTCAGGCAAAACGCTGGGCACTGATCTTCAAAAAGGAAAGTTCACGCTCCCCGTTCTCCTCATGCTCCAGTCTGGAAAAGACGTGAGCGAACTCCGTGACATCCTTCTCAATGAAGATGACGAGCGCGCGGATGCCCTCACCCAGATGCTTCGCGAGGCAGGCACAATTGAGGCCGCAAAAAAGATCGCCGAACGACTCATTGGAGAATGCTTGGAACAACTCAACGGCATTCAGGACAACCGCTACGCACGCGGACTGCGCTCGATCCCAGAGCACCTTCGCCACCTCCTCGCCAAACTTTAAGCGAAGAGGTCCGTTTCCAATCTCAGCGAAAAATCTATTTTAATCCTCGTGGGCAAGTGTCGCTGAGATGAAGCCGCGGAAGAGGGGATGCGGCAAGTTCGGTTTGGATTGGAACTCGGGATGGTATTGGCAAGCAATAAACCACGGATGTCCCTTAAGCTCGACCAACTCGACTAGATCACCGTCAGGTGATGTGCCCGAAATAACTAGTCCCTGACTTTCCAAAGCCTCGCGGAATTTGATATTGAACTCGTAACGGTGACGGTGACGCTCCGGAACCTCTTTTTTTCCGTACACTTGATAGGCAAGCGTGCCTTCTTTGATTTTGGTCGGCCAAGTTCCAAGTCGCATGGATCCGCCTTTGTCCGTCACATCTTTCTGCTCCTCGAGCATGGAAATGACCGGGTGCGGCGTATTAGCGTCGAACTCGGTGCTGTTCGCTCCTTCGAGTCCGCAGACATGGCGAGCAAACTCGATCGTTGCCACTTGCATTCCGAGGCACAAACCGAGAAAAGGCGTGCGGGATTCGCGCGCGAAGCGGACCGCTTTGATTTTACCTTCGACCCCACGATCACCGAACCCGCCAGGGATAACGACTCCAGCCACGCCACGAAGGTATTTTTCCGCACCTTCGTTTTCGATGCTTTCGGCATCCACCAGCACGAGATCGATACCGCAATCCAGCGAAGCGCCAGCATGAGTGAGGGACTCGTAGATGCTCTTATAGGCATCCTGAAGCTCGATGTATTTTCCCACGATCGCGACTTTCACGCGCTTCTTGGGAGAAATGAGTCGGTTGACGTATTTTTTCCAATCCGTCATGTCAGGAGCATGCGTCTTGAGATGGAGGAGACGGCAAACGGTCACATCCAATCCCTCGGCTTGGAGATTGAGCGGTGCCTCATAGATAGTGTGAGCCACATCGCCAGCTTCGACCACGGCATCCAGTGGCACATTGCAGAATAGGGCGAGTTTCTCGCGCACTTCCTTAATGAGCGGCATTTCTGTGCGGCAAATGAGAACTTGGGGTTGGAGGCCGATTTCGCGAAGCTTGGCAATGCTTTGCTGGGTGGGCTTCGTCTTCAACTCTCCTGCGGCCTTGATGAAAGGCACCAACGTCACATGCATGATGATCGCGTTCTCCGAACCGACTTCCAAAATGAACTGACGAATCGCCTCTAGGAATGGGAGGCCTTCGATATCGCCTGTGGTGCCGCCGATTTCCGTGATGAGGATGTCGCCACCCGAGTTCTCGCCCACCTCACGGATGCGAGCCTTGATTTCATCAGTGACATGCGGGATCACCTGCACGGTCTTTCCGAGATAGTCGCCCCGGCGTTCCTTAGCCAGAACGGTCTCGTAGACCTGACCGCTGGTGAGGTTGTTGGAGCGGGTGAGCACGCAATTCGTGAATCGCTCATAGTGTCCGAGATCGAGATCGGTCTCCGCTCCGTCGGCTAAAACATAGACCTCACCATGCTGGAAGGGATTCATCGTGCCGGGATCGACATTGAGGTAGGGATCGAGTTTTTGTAGAACCACCTTCAATCCACGCCGCTCCAGCAAAGTACCCAGAGAGGCTGCCGCGAGCCCTTTGCCGAGTGAACTAACCACTCCGCCCGTTACAAAAATGTATTTCATGTGGGAACATATTAAGGAGAGCTCCGAGAAAAATCCAGCCTCCCGATTCCCAATCCGCAATGAAGTCCAACGGGAAACAATGACTGACAATTTCAAGCCCTCGGGTTAGTTTAATCGAATGGCTGGCAAATCCACGCCCTCAACTTTAGGAACAACCTCCGCGATCGAGGATTACCTCGAACGAATAATGGAACTTATGGACGAAAAAGGCTACGCTCGCGTGGTCGATATCGCTGCGCGCCTCGGTATTTCACAAGCCAGCGTGACCAATATGGTCCAGAAACTCGATGCTGAGGGCCTCATCAAATATGAAAAATACCGCGGCCTCGTTCTCACTCCATCTGGGTTGAGTGTCGCGCAAACAATCGCCCGCCGCCATGAACTACTGGAGGAGTTTTTCACCCTTTTGGGAGTCACCCCTAGCGTCATCGCCCATGATGTCGAGGGTATGGAGCACCACATCAGCCCAGAAACTCTCGAGGCTATCCAGCGCCTCACGGAGTATCTCCACGCGAATCCCAATGTCGCCTCGATCATCCAGAAACCCACAGCAGAATGACCTCCTCTTTTCTGCAATCGACTCGCACCACAATGAACTTCGCCCGACTCAACCAAGCTCTTGCTGCCGCACTCGCACTCGTCTTTTTGAATGCGTGCCAAACAGTGGACACAGACGCCCCGGCGCGCGCCGCGATGAATGCCGCGATCCTCACCGAGAACCCAGGAGACTACTTCATCGGTCGCCGCATGTTTAAGACCGATTACAAAATGTGGGGGTGGATCCGCGAACCCGGCAAGCCTTGGACCACATCGCGACTGGTTATGCTGAACGAGCAGAAGAAGCTCGCCCCCGATCGCACTCAGGGGAAAATAGGTCTCGATAACAACTACATCTACCGCCTCCGTGGTAAGTTCAGCGGGGATAAAATCTACGAACCCGCCAGCGATCGATTTTATCCTGAATTTGTCCTCGAGGGCTACGAGCTTATCAGCACGAAACCAGAGCCAATCTATGTGACCAACGATCAGGAAAAACCGGACATCCGGATCATCATGAAACCGGTCCACTAGCAGGGCAATCGCATGACCGAAGAAACAAAAATGAACACGCCGCTCGAGCCCGAGTTGCTATCCCCAGCGGGCGATTGGGATTGCTTGCGCGCCGCCGTGGCCAATGGCGCGGATGCCGTTTTTTTTGGCCTCACCCGCTTCAATGCACGCATGCGCGCGGACAATTTCCGCGACGAGGAATTACCCGACATCGTCGCCTTTCTCCACAATCACGGCGTCAAAGCCTATGTGACTCTGAATGTCCTGATCTTCACGGAAGAACTCTCTGATGCCGTCGCCGAGCTTCAGTTGCTGCATGATGCTGGAGTCGATGCGGTGATCATTCAAGATGTCGGGCTCGCCGAGATTTCCCGACGAATGTTTCCCGAGTTGCGTGTACATGCCTCGACTCAGATGACGATCACTTCGCCGGAGGGCGTGCGTTTTGCGGCAGGACTCGGCGTCAAGCAAGTCGTACTCGCCCGCGAATTATCACTTCGGGAACTTGAAAAATTCCCACCAGTCCTCCCTTTGGAGATGTTTGTTCATGGGGCACTTTGCGTGGCCTACTCCGGCCAATGCCTCACCAGCGAGGCCCTTGGTCGCCGAAGTGCGAACCGCGGAGAGTGCGCTCAGGCTTGCCGGATGCCTTACCAACTCCTTGTGGATGGCGTTCTCCGCGATCTCGGCGACAAGCGTTACCTCCTCTCCCCGCAAGATCTCGCGGCCGTGAATGAGATCCCTGCCCTCATTGAACGTGGCGTCTGCTCTTTTAAAATCGAGGGCCGACTGAAATCCCCCGAATACGTGGCGGCAGTCACTTCCGTTTATCGAAAGACGATCGATGCGGCAATGAGTGGGTGCTTTGAAAAAGCCGCTCCCGAAGATTGGTATCGCCTCGAAATGACATTTTCGCGTGGACTATATCAGGGCTGGATGCATGGCGTGAACCATCAGGAACTCGTCGGCGCCCGCTTCGGCAAAAAACGTGGCGCT
>CAMDOJ010000016.1 GCA_945903555.1 Chthoniobacter flavus | reverse complement strand
TGCTCGATATCGCTCGCTTGAAGTGCATCGATCAATTCACCTACCTCGCCACCGAGAAATCGGTCGAGTGAGTAGAGCGAAACCTTGATTCGGTGATCGGTGACACGATTCTCGGAGAAATTGTAAGTCCGAATTTTTTCTTCGCGGCCGCCACCGCCAATAAGGCTCTTGCGGTGGGCGGAATATTTGGCTTCCTCCTCGCGACGCTTGTCCTCAAGCAATCGAGAGCGCAGGATTTTCAGTGCCGCCTCTTTGTTTTTTTGCTGACTACGACCGTCTTGGCATCGAACAATGCGACCGGTCGGAATATACATGACCTGAACAGCAGAATCCGTCGTATTCACGCCCTGCCCACCGGGTCCACCAGCCCGACAAACCTCGATCCGAATGTCCTCTGGGCGCAACTCGATGTCCACCTCCTCGGCCTCAGGCAAAACCGCCACCGTCGCGGTTGATGTATGGATGCGACCTTGCGCCTCGGTGGCAGGAACACGCTGCACGCGATGAACCCCGCTTTCATATCGGAAGCGGCGGAAAACGGAGGTTCCAGAAATACGGAAAATGATTTCACGAAAGCCCCCGAGATCGGCGGCACTGGACTCCAACTCCTCTACCTTCAGCCCCAAGGAATCGGCGTATCGGGAATACATACGATACAGATCAGCGGCAAAAAGCGCGGCCTCGGTGCCTCCGGTACCGGCGCGGATTTCCATGATGGCATCGCGATCCTCATCGGGCTCAGGCGGAAGGAGCGCGACTTGGACTGTGCGCTCAAGGGTCGCGACTTCCAATTCCAATCGAGCGATTTCCTCTCTCGCCATTGCAGCCAATTCTTTGTCCTCACTAGAGGCCAGTTCACGGTTTTCGACAATCTCGCGCGAGGCCTTCTCAAAGCGGCTCCAGACTTCGAGCAACTCTCTGGTCGAGCCATGCTCACACAGAACTTCCCTCGCGCGGCGGGCATTATCAAAGAGGTTAGGTGAGACGATCTCGCGCTCCAACTCCTCGAAACGTCGCCGCTTGCGCTCGATCAACGGTTCAAAATCCATAGGGAAATAAAAACGGTAAACAAGCAGCGAGCCTGTTTACCGTTGATAAAATAAAATCCGAGTTAGGCTTTTTTGACGGCGCGAGGAGCGCGCACTGTGCCGTATCGGCGCATGAATTTGTCAACACGGCCGGCCGTATCTACAAATTTTTGCTCACCCGTGAAAAACGGATGGCAAGCGGCACAGATGCCGAGCTTGATGTTTTGACGAGTGGAGCGGGTGTGGTAGGTTGAACCGCACGCACAAACAATGACGGACTCCTCGTAGTTGGGATGAATTTCTGGCTTCATTTTTAAAAGGGTGTGCATAGTAACGTTCTTTTAAGTTGTGACAATAAGAAATCTTAATAAATCCACATTGCGGTGCTTTTTTCCCTCCCTAGCAATCGTGAGTATTGCCATGGCATTTCTTCCTAGATCGAGTCATGGCCAAGATCCAGCCACCTCGCCATTGGCCTCAGCGACTCCCACTTCCACACCGACCTCACCAGACTACGCCAACATGCTCACCACGGCCTTGGACGAAGGATTGGAGGGATTCCAAAAAGCTGAACCCGCGACACCCGAGCAATTCCGAGACTACATCCACCTGCTCGGGCAGATCGTGGAAATGAAGACATTCAAGGAGAAGCAATCCAAGAGAACTCAAATTCTCGTTTCGCAAACCGCCGAAGTTGACGCCGGAATAGCCAACTTCAAACCACCCGTCATCAACGCAGATTCGGGACTCGATGCCTTTGATTCCGCCCGCATCAACCTCTGGCAGGCCTTGAACTGGCTTGCGGCATTAAAAAAAATTGCGGAATCCCGTAACGAGCAGACTCGGATTTCTTTTGAGGAACTAAAAAAAGCAAAAGCCGATCTTCAAGCCCTTGAGAAGGCGCCCACCGCCTCCACGCCCCAGTTGGCTTGGCAAAAGAAGCTGCAGGATCTTCGCGTTGCAGTCGCCTATGCGGATCATCAAGCCCGAACCGACTCGTCGCCCCTTCATGCGGACATGAAACTTCAAGAAGCCCGCATCAAAATGGCTAACAAATATTTGGGTAGCCTCGCTGGTCATGTTGTTTTTCCAAATGGATTGCTGGACACCAAACGGGAACAGACCAAGAAGGACGAGACGGAGAGCGCCGAAACCGCTCAGGATCTCGAGAATCAAGTTAAGGCCCTGACCTCCACAGGCACATTTCGCCGCTACCCCGAGCTCCTATCCCTCCTCATGCAGGGACTCGAAAACCAAATCCAAATCTCCGAGTATCGTCGGATCGGTCTTCTGATTCGCTCTCAAATCTGGCAGGCTCGGTATGAGATCTGGAACGCAACCGATCCGAAGTCCTTTGAAAAAACTGCATGGGCTGTGAATGACCGTATGCAGGACGTGCAGACTTGGCACCCCCTCATCGCCAACCTCAATGCCAAGTCCCAAGAGCGCCGCCGAGCCGCACAGGCTCTACTCGACAACCCGAATCAAAAAGCTCCAGATGCCATCAGGCAGTTGGTGGAAAAACATTTCACCCAAGAGCATGCGGGCCTATCGAAATGGGAAACTGGATTTGACCACCTCATTCAGCTTCTCACTCTGGCCAATGCCGATCTCACTGAGCGAAGGGGCCAACTCAACATGGGCCAAAAGCTCAATGTCGCGGCGGTCACGCTCGGCGGGGAGATAGCGACTTTGTGGAATACCGAAATATTCCATCTCAATGATTCAGTTTTCATCAACGGCGAGGTCATACAGCGCCCCAGTCCGGTCACCCTCGGGATGATGATATCGGCCCTGCTTATTCTGATTCTAGGCGGCCTACTTTCCGATGCCTCCAGTCGCTGGATCCGATCCCGCCTCAGTGAACGATTCTCGTTGGACGCGAATACCGGCACCATCATCCAAAAGCTCACCAACACTCTTTTTCTTGTTTGTATCAGCCTTGTCGCATTGGCGGTGGTAAAGATTCCCCTCACCATTTTCGCACTCCTTGGCGGGGCAGCAGCCATCGCTGTGGGATTTGGTTCCCAGCAACTCGTCAACAATCTCATCAGCGGCATCATCCTCTTATTTGAACGCCCGATTCGCATCGGCGACATCATCGACGTGGGCGCCTACGCGGGAACGGTGACCTCGATAGGCACCCGTTGCTCGCAACTCCGTCGCGCCGATGGCGTCGAAATCCTCATTCCGAACAGCGTTATTCTTCAAGGCACAGTGGTAAACTGGACTCTCACCGACAGTCATGTCCGGCAGGAAATCCTCATTGGAATCAACTACACTTCCCACGTCGAGAAGGCCATCGACATCATTACCCAAGTCACCAAATCGCATCCGGATGTTTTAAAGAACCGCGATACAAACGTTTTTTTTCACGACTTTGGCGCCAACGCCATCGTTCTCCGCCTGCTTTACTGGGTCGATAAACAAGTCAACCGAACGGCCAATCATGTGCCAAGCGAGCTGAGGTTCTCGATTTACAATGCATTGAACGCTGCCGGCATAGACCTAGCCTCCCCCCACCGGGACATCCCTCTCGGCGCATCAACTCCGATTGACGTGCAAGTTCTGCCGCCCGGAGTTCATTAAAATCACATCTCAACGCAACGAATGTTTGCAGGGGGCCACAAGTTTTTCATAGGATCACTCAAATGCCAAAGACGAGCGCCGCAGTAACTCAGGCTGATTATATCAAGGCCTACCGCATTATGCTTCTGTCCCGTGTGCTGGAGGAAAAGCTGGCAAGCCTGTATCGGGCAGGAATGATTAAAGGCGGTGTGTTCCTCGGTCGCGGACAGGAGGCCTTGAGCGTCTCGGTCGGCATCCACCTCCACCGAGGAGATATCTTTGCCCCACTCATCCGGGATCAAGCTGGCCGCTTGGCATTCGGCGACACCGTTCTTGACACCCTCCGCACCTATCTCGGATCTCAACTTGGGTCCATGCGAGGCAGGGATGGAAATATCCACCGAGGCCGCCCTCGCGACGGCTATTACGCCATGATCAGCCATCTGGGCGCGATGATCCCTGCTGTCTCCGGGGGTCTCTTTGCACGGCGACTCAAGGGTGAGAGGGGCGTCGTTGGCGCAACCTGTATCGGCGACGGAGGCACATCCACCGGGGCTTTCCACGAGGGCCTAAACGCCGCGGCGGTGGAGAAACTCCCGCTCGTCGTCGTGATTGCCAATAACCAGTATGCCTACTCGACCCCTAATTCCCGCCAATATGCTTGCGCGGATCTCTTGGACAAGGCCGCCGGATATGGCGTGGTCGGCCACAAAGCGGACGGAACAAATCTTTTGGATTGCCTGCAAACGCTTCGCCGCGCGGTTCAGAACGCACGTGGTGGTGGTGGTCCCCAACTCGTCGTCGCCGATCTTTTACGCCTCGTCGGCCACGGTGAACATGATGACGGCCAATACGTGGATCCCAAATTAAAAGCCTCCCCGCTCGGTGGAGACTGCCTCGTCATTGCTGAACACCACATCCTCGAGCAGAAGTGGGCGACTGCTGAGGAACACGCCGTATGGCGCCGCGAAGTCGAGACGGAAGTCAACTCCACTGCCGACCGCGTCCGCCGCGAACCTCCACCGGACCCCGAAGAAGACGACTG
This sequence comes from Chthoniobacter flavus, assembly GCA_945903555.1. Classification (GTDB taxonomy): domain Bacteria; phylum Verrucomicrobiota; class Verrucomicrobiia; order Chthoniobacterales; family Terrimicrobiaceae; genus UBA967. The sequence continues at coordinate 12,458 of CAMDOJ010000016.1, read as the reverse complement.
GGCGGCGCTCTCCTGTCCGGAATACCGTGAGCAATACGCCACATCATGATCACCTACCTTGAAGCCATTCGCCTTGCACAACAAAAGGCCCTCGCTACCGATCCCAGGGTTTTTCTCTACGGCCAAGATATCGCCAGCTTCGGCGGCGCATTCAAAGCCACCAAGAATCTGTCCAAAGAATTTCCCGGCCGCGTTTTTGATGCCACGCTGAGCGAGGATGCCATTGTCGGGATGGCCATAGGCGCGGCAATCGAGGGCATGCGACCCATCGTGGAAATGCAGTTTGCCGATTTTTCAACTTGCGGCCTCAACCAAATCGTGAATCACGCAGCGACCCTCTACTACAGGACGGGTGTTCCTTGCCCGATCGTGGTTCGCCTTCCCTCGGGAGGCACATCCGGAGGCGGTCCCTTTCACAGCCAAAGCATGGAAGCACTCTATGCCCACTACCCTGGCTTGGTCGTGGTCACTCCAGCCACAGTCGAGGACGCATACACGATGCTTTTTGATGCCGTCGCTCTCGATGATCCAGTCATCTTCTGCGAGCACAAGTTCCTTTATAACCATCTCAAAGCCGAATCGCTACCCGAGACATCCCTACCGATCGGTAAGGCCCGCTTGGCGCGAACGGGACGCGATGCCACGATCGTCACTCATGGCGCTATGCTCCATGAATCTCTCGCCGCTGCAACGGAACTCGCCGAAGAGGGATTCGAACTCGAGATCGTCGACCTTCGCAGTGTGAAGCCACTCGACACGGATACGATTTTGGCCTCCGTGGCTCGCACGGGACGACTCCTTTGTGTGAGTGAGGAATGGCCTTGGGGCGGGGTCACATCCGAAGTCATTGCCCGCGTTTCCGCCGAGGGCTTCGGGCTCTTGGATGTCGCCCCCATGCGCGTGAACGCAAAAGATACCCCCGTTCCTTACCATCCTGATCTTTGGTCCGTCCACCGCCCAACCGCATCCACCATAGCCGCCGCAGCCCGGCGCCTGCTACTTAGCTGAAATTATCATGGCACTCGTACCCATTCAAATGCCCCAGCTCGGCGAATCCATCGCCGAGGCCACCATCGTCCGCATCCTTCATCAAGAAGGCGACACCGTGCAGGCGGATGCCGACATCATCGAGGTCGAGACCAACAAGGCCATGATGGCCATCACGGCCTCCTGCAGCGGTCAGCTCGTCAGCATCACGGCTGAAGCTGGTGTCAGCTATCCCGTGGGCGCCATTTTAGGCCACATTGAGGTGACCAGCGAGGAAGCCGCACGCCTTGGCCTCGATGCCGAGGAGTCGCCCAAACGCAAACCGGATAAAAAACGCCCCGTCACACCAGCTAAGGTCCAGACCGTCGAGCCGACCGTGCCCGGCGGACTGCCAGTACCCGCCCATGCGGGCGGCGTGAGTTATCTTTCCCCTCGCATGAAAGCGCGCATGGTCGAGCTGGGCCTCCGATCCTCGGATCTCGCCGGCATCCCCGGCAACGGAGCGGGTGGACGTGTCACGATCGAAGACCTTGAGCGCTTCATGGGCAGCATCGAGAACAACAAAATCACCCCCGCCTCGCCGATGCGAAAGGCAGTGGCCGATGCGATGATCCGCAGTTGGTCGCGTCCGCTAGCCACCGTGTGCCGACCGATCAATCTCGACAATCTTCTCAGCCACCGCAAAAGCCACCCCTCGAAGCCAGGTCCAGCTCTTTACGCCCTTCGCTCGCTTGCGATCGCCCTCGGCGAGAACAGCGCCCCTGCCGGCCGACTGATCGGTGACCGCATTGTTCATCCACCCTCCGTCGATATCGGCTTCGCTGTAGAAGCGGAGGATGGCGTTCTTGTGCCAGTGATTCGGAATGCGGACCAATTTTCACTCGATGATCTCGTTTCCCGCTACAACCGACTCGTCGAATTGGCGCGGCAACGGCGCCTCCCTGCGAACGATACCGGCGGATCGATCGCAACCATCACCAATTACGGCACCTTCGGCCTCACTCTGGCGACCCCAATTCCCCTTCCCGAGCAGACCATCCTTCTCGGCATGGGTGCTGGGCAGACGGTACCATCCTGGGACGCCACGTTGGAAAAATTTGTCCCCGTCATTGAAGCCCAATTTACTCTCAGCTTCGACCACCGCGTTATCGATGGCGGCGCAGCCGGCCGCCTCCTGAAGCGCATTGCGGAGTTGCTGGAAGCCCCCGAAACGCTCTAGCTTTTTTGACAACACTAAAAATCCCAGCGATGAGATCACCGCTTGCCGCTTATGTGTTCCCGTTCGCCTTTTTCATGGGTGCCCTCGCGTTGCTTCCGCTGGTGAGAATTTTTGGAGGCGACTCAATATGGGCTCATTTTCCTGAGCAGGGAATTTATCCACTGCAAACCCTGCTTTGTGGGGCTGCACTTCTTTATTTCTGGAAAGCTTATTCTTGGGGGAAACGGAATGGTTACTTATTTGCCATAGCCGTAGGATTTGCGGTGCTCGGATTATGGGTAGCGCCTCAAGTTCTGTTTGGTTTCCCTCCACGCCTGAAGGGATTTGATCCGACCCTATTTGAATCCAGCCCCCTCCTTTACTGGACCTCGGTGCTGTCCCGCTTCGCGCGTCTGGTGATTGTTGTTCCGATTTTAGAGGAGCTTTTCTGGCGCGGGTTTTTGATGCGTTTTTTGATCAAGGAGGATTTTATCAACGTCCCCATTGGCACCTTTCAATGGCGTTCCTTTCTTGTTGTGGCGCTGGCCTTCATGTTGGTGCATCAAGCGGCGGACTGGCCCGCCGCCTTCCTTTGCGGAATCGCCTACAACCTCGTGGCAGTCCGAACGGGCAGTCTATCGGCTTGCATTCTGGCACACGCGATCACCAATCTCGGCTTAGGCATTTACATTATGTCCACCCGCCAATGGGGCTTTTGGTAACTCATGAAAATCGGACTCGCACAGATCAACTCCATCGTCGGTGACCTCGCCGGCAACGCTCGCAAGATCATCGATGCTTGCAGATCCCTCGAGCGCCGTGGAGCGGAAATCATTCTCACTCCAGAACTCGTTCTCACCGGATATCCGCCTCAGGATTTACTTTTTCAATCAGACTTTGTTCCCGCAAGCCTGCGGATGCTGGAGGAAATCCACAGCGCCACGGACTCCGCCGCTTGGATCGTTGGTTGCGTACAGCGGAATCCCTCCCCAGATGGAAAGCCTCTTTTCAATGCCGCCGCTGTTCTGGAGCAGGGAAAACCGATTCGCTGGGTTTTTAAAACTCTGTTGCCGACCTACGATGTATTCAACGAGGCTCGGTATTTCCAACCCGGACCGCTCCCATCAGCGCTGGAAATTCATGGCCGACTTTTTGGGGTCACGATCTGCGAGGATGTCTGGCCTCCCGAATACTTGCATCGCCCACTCTACGGATGCGATCCCGTCGGAATCCTTGTTGAGGCGGGTGCGGAAGCCATTCTGAATCTCAGTGCCTCGCCTTTCCAAATTGGCAAACCCGCCAGACGAGCCGAAATGCTGCGCTTCCAAGCCCAGAAAAACAGGATTCCTTTCTACTACTGCAATGCCATTGGCGGTAATGATCAACTCGTCTTTGATGGTCACTCCCTCGCCATCGGCGCGGATGGACAGCACCTGAATAGTGGCCCTGGATTTATGGAGGCTGAGTTGCTGGTGGACGAATCGCCCTGCCAGAGGCCAGAGCCCTCAACAGACATGGCCGACCTTAGGAGCGCTCTGGTGCTTGGATTGCGCGACTATGCCGCTAAGTGCGGATTCCGCTCCGCCGTGCTGGGACTGAGCGGCGGCATAGATAGTGCCGTGACCGCCTGCATCGCCGTCGAGGCACTGGGAGCGGACAAAGTCACCGGCATCGCGATGCCATCCCCGTATTCTTCGGCCCATAGCTTGGAGGACGCCGCCGCCCTCGCCCACAATTTGGGCATCACCTACCATACGATTCCAATTGCAGATAGCTTCGATGCTTTTAAAAAGCAGATGCGGCCCGTTTTTGAAGGACTGCCCGAAGATACGACCGAGGAAAACATGCAAGCCCGCCTTCGTGGCCTCACGCTCATGTCGCTTTCCAACAAGTTCGGCCACCTACTTCTCACCACGGGCAATAAAAGCGAGCTAGCGGTTGGCTACTGCACGCTCTACGGAGACATGTGTGGCGGTCTGGCCGTGATCTCCGACGTTCCAAAAACGATGGTCTACGAATTGGCCGAGTTTCTGAATCGCGAGACGGAAATCATTCCACGCCGCACCATCGAGAAGCCCCCAAGCGCCGAACTTCGTCTCGACCAAACAGATCAAGACACTCTCCCTCCCTATGAAATCCTAGATGCCATCCTCCGGCTTTACGTCGAGGAAAACCTAGGCACGCAATCCATCGTTGCGCGCGGGTTTGATGCCCAAACTGTCCAATGGATCACGCGCAAGGTGGACTTCAATGAATACAAACGTGAGCAGGCCGCCCCAGGGCTAAGGGTCACCAGCAGGGCATTCGGGATCGGTCGACGAATGCCCATCGCTCAACGATTTCTAAGACCGTAGCTCCAACCAGAACCACTTGGAAAATCAGGGAATCGACGGCACGGAAATGGCGACATTCACATCAGCGGAATAGTCGACCCCATCCAGACCGAATCCGAAAAGTTTGAGGAAGTTCGCTTGATAACCCGCAAAATCCGCCAGCTTAGCGAAGTTTTCGGTATTCACGGCAGCCCAGCGTTGACTGATGAGATCTTGGACATCTTCAGCCATTTCCCAATCATCCAATCGGATGCGACCGGCGTCGTCGGGTTGGGGATTTCCACTACTCAAGCGATCGCGGAAGAGGCGATCCATCTGCTCGATGCATTCCTCATGCGACCCCCCGGCCTTCATGATTTTGTAGAGAAGAGAAATGTAGAGAGGAACGACCGGAATCGCAGAACTGGCCTGGGTGACAAGCGCCTTGTTCACCGAAATCCAAGCCTTTCCGCCAAGCGACGCAAGCTTTTGATCAAGGGCTTTCTGAGCGCGCTCGAGATCGAGTTTGGCTTGGCCGATGGTGCCGTTCTTATAGATCGGCCAGGTGAGAACGGGTCCGATGTATGAATACGCGAGCGTTTGAACACCCGGAGCAAGGGCGTTTGCCGATGCAAGGGCTTCCATCCACATCTCCCAATCTTCGCCGCCCATCACGGCTACGGTTTGTGCAATTTCATCCTCGATCGCAGGATCAATAGTGATCTCGTTCACCACACCATTGCCGGTGTTGAGGTTTTTATTTGTGTAAGATTCCCCAATAGGCTTGAGAACGGACTTCAAAACCTCGCCGGATTTAGGATGTGTGCGACGCGGGGAGGCGAGGCTGTAAATCACGCAATCCACTTGCCCCATATCCTGCTTGATAGCGGCAATGACCTGGGACTTCATGTCATCGGAAAAAGCATCGCCATTGAAGGATCGGGCGTAGAGTCCCGCAGCGGCGGCCTCGCGCTCGAATGCCGCAGAGTTATACCACCCGGCTGTTGCCGTGCGGTCGCCCTCGCTGGCTCTCTCAAAGAAAACGCCGACCGTCGCGGCATTCGAACCAAACGCCGCAGCGATGCGAGAAGCCAGCCCATACCCAGTAGATGAACCGAGAACGAGCACTTTCTTGGGCCCGTTGGCAATTGAACCGCGGCTTTTTACCACAGCAATTTGTTCAGCGACATGTTTTGCACATCCTTCCGGATGGGCGGTGGTGCAAATAAATCCACGGATTTTGGGAGCGACAACCATAAGACATCAGATTGTGACCGCTGGAATGCAAACGCTCAACTTTTTTGTTCAATACCGATTCACACAGCGGGCCGAATTCTTTAAATCTTCGCTGAGGGGCAAATATCATTCAGCTCACACTGGTCGCAATCGGGCTTGCGAGCGGGACACCGACGCCGCCCGTGAAAGATGAGACAATGGCTCAAATCGGTCCAGAACGGACGCGGAAAAAGTTTGATCAGAGCCTGCTCAACTCGGATCGGGTCGGTGAATTTAGTAAGTCCCAATCGCTGCGACAAACGGGAAACGTGAGTGTCCACCACGATACCTTCGTTTTTAGAAAAAGCGTTTCCGAGAACAACATTCGCTGTCTTGCGTCCGACACCAGGGAGAGCGGAGAGCGCCTCCAACGTGGAGGGCACCTCCCCACCGTGCCTCTCCAACAATGCCGTTGCCATGGCGCGGATATTTTTGGATTTGTTACGGTAAAACCCAGTCGAGTGAATCAGCCCCTCCATTTCCTCCTGCGAAATAGCGGCGTAGTCCACCGCCGTCGGGCAGCGACGAAAGAGGCCCGGGGTCACCATATTGACCCGCTTGTCGGTGCACTGAGCGGAAAGAATCGTCGCGACCAGCAATTCCAGAGGATTGGAATACATCAGTTCGCAATGAGCGTCCGGATAGATTACCGGGAGGCGCTTGAGAAGCTCTGCCACACGCTCCCTTTTATTCACGATCCGGAGAGAGCTTGAGCGCGCGCTTTGGCTTTCGGAGCGATTGTGTCGTTTGGAAAGTCTTTCACGATTGTGTCATACGAAGCTTTGGCACGACCAAGTTGCTGGGCCTTGAAGCTAGGATCCGCGCTGTCCGCAGCCTGTTGCTCCATAAGTTGAGCTCCCTCCCAGAGACCGGGCACTGCCGCGGCAGGAACGCCCGAGTAGAACTGAGGAATCTTCATGAAAAAATCGACGGCCGATGCGCGCGCCTCTTCTTTTTTCTTGGGATCCGATTCCTTGTCCGACTTGTCCTTCATGATGTAGCCATAGAGGAGGAAGGAATTCGCACGCAGTTCGGCTGTGGCATTCTGAGCGCGGATGATTGTTCCGAGTAACTTGATAGCATCGTCGGCCTTGTCTGCAGCGCGGAGCGACTGGGCAATACCATAATTCGCCTCCAGTACTTTGGGCGACCATGGGTAAAGCACTTTCAATTGCTCAAACAACTTTCCGGATTCCGCCGTTTGTTTACGTTCTTGGGCGACGCGCCCCATTCCAAATAGGGCTGTGGCTTGGGCTTCCTGCACCGCCGTGGGAGCAGCCGCTGGTTTGACGCCTTCGGGGATCGGGTAATCGGTTGTCAATTTCTCAAAGACGGCTTGAGCTTCATCCACCTTCCCGGTGTCGATCAGCGCGAGTCCAAAGATGTCCAGATCCTTGGGGCTATAAACCACAGTAGCATTGTAGGCCTCGTTCATCTTGGCAAGGGCACGAGTTTTGTCTTTTTCGGAGATGAAAGCGGCAAGCGTAAAGAGAATCTTGCTCTTCGCACCAGGATCGGATGTTTTCTCCGCGACTTCTTGAAAGTAAGTTTCCACGTCGGCGTCAGACTTGAGTGAGGAGCGAATCAAAGTGCGCTGGCAAGTCAGAAGCGATTGGAGGCCAGCTACGATGTCTGCACTCTGAGGATAGTTGGCGATCAGCTTCTCCAAGGAAGCCAAGGAGGCGTCGATGGATGCCTTCCACTTCTCACGATCTTCCGGCTTGAGTGAGCTGTAATTCGTTGCCAAGCGGTCGGCCTGTGCCCGCTGGAGTTCCGCAATTTTCACCAACGAACCGGGCGAGTTTGGATTATCAGGATACTTTTCAACTAGTTCGGAGTAGGCCGCAAGGGCCTCATCGGACTTTCCTGCGACAATGGCATTCTGTGCGATGCTGTTGAAGGCGTAGAAGACTTTATCATCTTTAGGGTATTTTTCGATGAATTCGCGCATGAGCTTCGTCACCTCATCCGGCTTTTTATCGGTGGAAAAAACTTGGGCCCGAGAGAAGTAGGTGAACGGAGCCGGGGAGGAGTCCGGGAACTTCTCGACGACCATTGCCAGAGTGGCCACACCAACGTCTTTCTGGCCGATGGCGACCTGCGCGTTGCCTAAGGCAAAAGTAGACAAAGGAAGCAAAACATGGTCGGGATTCGCTTTGATGAATTCCTCAAACAGGGGAGCAGCACCAGCATTGTCTCCCTTTTGCTGCATACATGCGGCGACCCAGTAACCCGACTCGATTCCCTGCGGCGTGTCGCCGTATTTTTCTTTGGTCAGCTTAAAGGCGGCGAGGGCCTCTTCCCAACGGGCTGTGTCGCGATAGATGCATGCAATACCATATTGGGAAATGAGTCCGATATCCGGAGTGGGGTTGGTTGCGATTGTGTCCGAGAAAGTCTTGAGGGCCTCGTCGTATTTCTTGAGAGCGACTTGGGCTTGGGCTTTTTGAGCCACGGATAATCCCGACAAACGCCCCTTCGGATACTGCTCGATCGACTCATCAAAATAACGGATGGATTCCTCGTTTTTGCCTACGGTGAGGTAGAGATTGCCAATGAGAAACGGAAGGTTTTCGGCGATGGGTTTTCCTTTGTAGGAGGCGACAAACTCCTCGTAGCACTTGACGGCAGGGGCCTCCACGCCCTGAACTGCATATCCCATCGTCTTATAGTATAGCGCCCGCATTTTTTCGTCTTCCGTAGTCAAGAAGGGCGCGATGTGGGAAATCATCACGCGGGACTCATTGTGTTTTCCCGAATTGAAAAAAATCTCTCCCACCTTGAGGAAGGCGTTTGCGGTTTGGTCTGGCTTAGCTGAGATTTCAGCGAGCCTTTTTCCCTCACGCTCGAGGTCTCTCTCCAACTTCTTTTTGAGGACTATGTTTTTGGCACGCAGAGCTTCGACCCGCTGTGGGCCAATCAACTTGATTTTTTCCTTTTGCATTTCCTCCACGTCCTCTTTGGGAAGGATCGCTAGGTAGAACTCGGCGGCTTGATTGTAAATGGCTTGGCGCTCCTCCTCAGGACTAAACGCACCCCTCATGAAAACGATTTCACCTAGCTGGTAATTCGCATCGTTGATGAGAACGAGATCCTTTTTATCGGAAATGATTTTGAGCAGGATTTCCTCGGCACGCTTGGCTACTTCTAGTCCCTTGGCTTTGTCTCCACCTTCGCTGGTGAGGATTTGGGCCGCTTGGGTTGCAAATGTGATCGCAAGCAAGTTGTTGGTGGACGGAATCGAGGGACTAGTCGGGTAGTTCTTAATGTTCAACTCCAAGTCTTCGGCCGACTTCCCATAACCCTCGATTTGGAAATTGCACATGGCGCGTCCATAGATAGCCGATTCCGTTTCTGGGAACTTCGGGGATGGTGGATACTTGGTGATGAAATCCGAGTAACTCGAGATCGCTTTCTCATAGGCCGCCTTACGACCCGCATCTCCAGCGGGGAGAACAGCGGCTTTGGCGGTGTAGATTTGCGGACGCAGACTGTCCACCAACATCACAAGATCTGGGGTCAACTCCATTCCCTTCGACGTATCATCCAAATTGGTGAGCGCCTTGTCATATTCGCCAGTGTAAAGTTGGCACATGGCGATTTGAATTCGGCAACTCTGAATCAAAATATCCGTGGGATAACCTTTGATGATTTCATCGTAGGCTGTTGCGGCGCCTGCATAGTCCGCGTTCGATAAAAGATCGTAGGCTTTTTCGTTTTCAGCGGCAGCGGCGGGCGACTGCGCCTGCACCGAACCAGCGAAGATGAATGCGGATACCACAAGCGAGAGAGCCAGATGGGGGATTGTTTTCATAAATAGTGTGGGCATGCATAGCAGATTATTTGACGGCTTTCCATTCGTTTTTTTGCATTCGGAAAAATGGCCTGATCTTGATTTCCCGACTGCCTGATGCGACTCTTTCAAAATGAATAATCCCTCCGACCCATCTTCACAACCTCCGCCGCTCCCACCGAAGACCCACGGTTCCGACGCGAGACAATGGATCACCCTCCTGCACCTCAGCGCGCTCGCGGGTTTCGTGATTGTGGGTTTCGGTCACCTTTTGGGTCCGATCCTCATTTGGTTGCTGAAAAAAAACGATGTTCCGGGCATGGATGCTGCCGGTCGCGAAGTCCTAAACTACCAGATCTCTTGGAGCCTGTGGTTTTTTATCTCCGGTATGATCGCCCTCCTTGGTTCCTGCCTGATCGTTCCGATCGCTTTGCCGATTCTCCTCGTTCTTTTCTGGGTCATATTCTTGATCAAGGGCGCCATCTGTGCCAGCAACGGGGAAAACTACCGATTTCCACTCACGATTCGATTTCTATGAGGCATTCAACAACATCCGAGCATCGTGAATGTTAGCGCGCTTTTGGAAGTGCGAACTAAAGTTTTGAAATGAAAATCGGCATCATTGGCGCAACGGGATATATCGGATCACGCCTTCGCGCGGCGACATTGGCCAGCGGTCAGGAAGTGGTTTGTTTTTCGAGAAAGGAACGTCCTGGCTTCCGACAATTTTCTCTAGATGCCGTCCCGGACTTTTCTGGACTGGATGCCATTGTGAATCTCGCAGGCGAGTCGATCCTCGGTTTGTGGACACGCCAAAAAAAGGAAAAAATCCTCCGCAGCCGCGTGGACACAACACGCCAGGTCCTAGAAGGAATGTCGCGACTTCCAGACGGACCGCGCATCCTCATCAATGCCTCCGCCATCGGCTACTATGGTGAGACGGGGGAGAATCTCGCCACCGAAACCTCGCCCGCAGGCACCGGTTTTTTAGCGCAGACTTGCAATGCTTGGGAGGAGGCAACACAAAGCTCATTCGCTGAAAGAGTGCGCGTCATCCGGCTTCGCATCGGCTTTGTGACTGGCCCGGGTGGAGCCATGCGATTCGTGCTGCCGCTTTTCAAGATGGGCCTCGGAGGCCCTCTCGGCAATGGCCGACAGTGGATGAGCTGCATCCATGTCGATGACGTTGCGGGTCTGATCCTGTGGGCGATTGCGAATGAATCCATCTCCGGGCCGGTGAATGCCGTGTGCCCAGAACCAGTTCGGAACATCGATTTCACTCGAGCCCTTGCGCGAGCTGTCCATCGGCCGGCCATTTTGCCCGCCCCGGCATTCGCCCTTCGGTTGGCACTCGGCGAGCTTTCCCGCGTCATGCTCGACAGCGTTCGCATCATCCCGAAGGTCGCCTTGGAGGATGGCTACACCTTCCGTTTCCCCAATGTGGAAGCGGGCCTGCAAGCCAGTTCCGCTCGATAGATCCGATACCTACCTTCCCATGCCGAATCTCATTCTATGACATCCGCCCCCATGAACAAGGAGTCGAAAATCTTCATTGCAGGTCATCGCGGCATGGTTGGGAGCGCGTTCGTTCGCCGACTTGAAGCGGAGGGCTTCACTCAAATCCTCACTCGCACCCGATCCGAACTCGACCTGCTCGATCGCACTTCCGTGCGTCGTTTTTTTGAAATCGAACGCCCGAAAATAGTTGTGGATTCTGCCGCGCGGGTCGGCGGCATTGCGGCCAATTCCGCTAGCCCCGTGGAATTTCTCATCGAGAACCTCACGATCCAGAACAACGTCATCCAAGCTTCAGCGGACTTCGGTGTTGCGAAGTTTCTCTTTCTCGGCAGTTCCTGCATTTATCCGAAACTCGCCCCTCAACCCATCAGTGAAGATTCCCTCCTCACCGGTCCGCTAGAACCCACAAACAATGCCTATGCGCTGGCTAAAATTGCCGGCATCAAACTTTGCCAAGCCTACGCGAAGCAATACGGCAAAAACTTCATCTCCGGCATGCCGACGAACCTCTACGGTCCTAATGACAACTTCGACCTCCGCACCTCGCATGTCCTGCCAGCGCTCATCCGCAAGGTTCACGAGGCTAAGACCAACGGAGCCCGCGTTGTTTCTGTCTGGGGCACAGGTGTGCCACGCCGAGAATTTCTGCACGTCGATGACCTAGCTGACGCCTGTCTCTTTCTTCTCAAAAATTATGACTCCCCCGAGATTGTGAATATCGGATGCGGCGAGGATTTTACCATTCGTGAACTCGCGGAGAAGGTCTGCGAGACGTTGGGCTTCGACGGCGATCTTGAGTTCGATGCATCCAAGCCGGATGGAACCCCACGCAAACTTCTCAACATCGAAAAAATCCGTTCCCTCGGATGGAACCCCCGCATCCCGCTTCGTCAAGGCATCCTCGACGCCTACAATTGGTTTCTGAAGTCGGCTCGCTAGCCTGCGATTATCTCGAGTCTGTCGGAAATTGGCCGGCAAGGCGTGCGAGAGACCCCCTCCCCGTCCTGTCTAACCCTCCGTACTCCCGTCCATCCTGCTACTCCTGTAATCCTGTCTCAAATTCGCTTCAGGGAGCAATCAAAGCCCGCCAACTCGAGCCCTCGAAGGTCTTTCGTAAAACCTCCAAATCTCCAGAGGGAATATTTGCAGGCGGATTTTTGGAAGTCAGAAAATACCGTAGTGCCTCGAGAAAGACCTCAGGTTGATCGTCCAACTCGATCCCAAGGTCGCTGGGAAACTCGGCATCGATCATCCAGATTCCCGATTCGGTGACTTGCATGAGTTCCTCGGCCCATTGGAGAATCATATCAACAGGGGCACCTCCATAGCGCAGGCCGACCATTTGCAAAAGTGACTTCCCGTTTTCGACATTCAG
>CAMDOJ010000015.1 GCA_945903555.1 Chthoniobacter flavus | reverse complement strand
CCTCGCGTGCGCCTCCGACTCCAGTATCACACAAGCCGCCCCTTCCACGGGAGCCATACCCGAGCGACCGGCACTGAGCGGCCGGCAATCGACATTACTTGAGACACTCCGATTCCGCTCCATCGCGGATCGCACAACGGGAGTCACCTCCGAGTCCGCCGCTACGGCCACGATCACGTCAGCCATCCCTGAAGCCACCAGCGATCCCCCCAAATATAAAATCTGTGCGCCAGTCGCAGAAGCAGCATTGAGCGAAAAATCGGGCCCACCGAGCCCGTAGCGAACCGTGGTCACCGCGCTAATCGCATTACTCCGCCAGCGACTGATCGAGTAGGGTGAGAATTTTTTTGCGGATCCCATCTCCGATTCCATCGAACACAACCCGCCCAGAGAACTCCCGCTCACGCACCCCCAGCGCGAATGCCGATGCTTGACCTCCTCTCCCCTCAACCGATTCCGCATGGAAGAAAGCCCCCCGGCAGTCCAAGCCTGCTCGACGACCGCGAGCGCAAGAAGTTGGTGGCGGCCAAGGATCGATTGATCTCCACCCCCAATCCCCGCAAGCGCTCCCAGACTCTCGCTATCAGGCAAACAACCGCTCACTCGCTGATCCAACCGTGCCCGCTCGAAAAGAGACCCGATCGAATCTGCCCCGCCGCAAAGCACCCCGCAAGACGTCAACCAAACACGAGATAGAGGAGGAAATAAAAACATGAAATTCGATAAACCTTAAAAGCAGATAGGAATTTTTGACAGAATTACAGAATGGAAGAAAATTTTAAAAGCCGAGGTGCGAAAAATGAAACATTTAGGGCACCCATCATTTCGTCATTGTTGATGAATCAGGCTCGCCCTTTTTCTACCCCCCCCCGATTCAGTTTAAATACGAGCGCGCTTCACCCCAAATTTCCTTTCCTCAACGATACGTGATGAGTTTCACTCGAAAGGGATTTCGAACTAAAGATCCACCACTTCGCTATCGCACATGATCTGAAGCGAATAATGATCATTTTGCTTCCCTATTTTAGCAAAACAATGACCCTCATTATTTAGCGCGATCCCATTAACGATCTGATACTTTAAACAGTTTCATCAAAATAAAAAACCAACCCTCACATGAAAAAAACCTTTCTCTTACTTGCTTTTACTATCCTTTCACTAGCCGCACTTCACGCCGCCGAGGCAAGTCATGAGGCCACTTCCGATCCAAATATCGTTATCGTCACAAAAGACGGATTGAAGCCTGTTACTCTTAAAAATGGGCTCTTGCCAAAAAACTCCAACGAAACTTTTTATCTAAAATCCGCGATTGAGACCAAAGATAACCATCCTGTAAAGCCGAAGCCAAGTGCCAAGCCAGTCAAAAATAGTAAAGTTTCTGCTTCGCGAAAAAATCTAGAATCCGATCTTGCTCCAACCCCTAAAAAGGCAAAAAATAACGTAAAAAAGAAGCAGCAATCTGAGTCGGAAGCCACACCTGCGACCGAAGCCACACCTGCGCCCGAAGCTACACCTGCGCCCGAAGCTACACCTGCGCCCGAAGCCACACTCTAGAACTTTGCGAAGCTTGAGAAATACCGCTGCAAGGCAACTCCGAAGGGGAAGCAGATTGGAGGAAACTGCGAAGCAGATGAGCCCGACCCTAACCTAAGATTTGCAAGAATCTTAAAAAATAGCGCCAATTTGGCAAATCTGCGATCAAGGTTTGCATAACTTTCTTATTGTCAACGATATTGATCTTTAATTTTCATTTGCAGTGCCTTTTTTTGCCTTTTTTGGTTCGCTATCCTGTTGATCACATGTTTTTTAGAAACACAACGCTGGGCGACTCGAAATCACCCGTGACGATGATAAAGTAAACCCTGGGGCAAGCCCCGAGGCATTTAAGAATATGAATTCACCACACGAAGAAAAGCCGAAGCAAGCTTCGGGGTATCAGACCCAAAGGGAATGAAAAACGCCACCGCTCAATGCGGTGACTATGTTTTGAAGACCGACAAGAGCCTTGAAGCCACCCCGAAAATCGGACCAGAGGCTAAAAGATAAAAAAGCGATGGTTGGAGGAAGTCAATAAACCTATAACCATCTATTGAAATGAAAGCCTAACGCAGAAGACATGATAGCGCCTTTAAGGCGCGAGTGGCTATTGAGGCCATGAAAGAAGGAAAATCGGCCCTGTGTTTGCTTGCTCGCGTCCTTAAAATCTGCGACAATCCCATGATTCTATGTCAAAGCGTTCAAGAGGCACCGAAGCACCCGCGTATTTAACCGGGATTTTGCTGGTTTTCACTGGCGTTTATCTTTTTTTCGCCTTGGTGAGTTACGACCCGCGTTCCGTTCCTGGATGGGCGCCGTTGATTAGCTCCGTGGCGTCCTCCAGCGCCCAGACAAGTCAGAATCTCGGTGGTCCATTCGGGGCTCTCGTCGCAGGGTATTCTTTGTTCTTTCTCGGTGCCGCCTCGTATCTCCTTGCCGTTGTGATATTGGGCTATGGATTGGCAAAATGGTTTCTGATTGATTATAAACTGCGCGATAAGGTGGGTTGGGGAGTGCTCATGGTGCTTTTGGGTGCCTGCCTTCTTCAAATACAACCGATTTTCCTCCAAAGTTGGAAAAAAAACCTCCACATTGAGGGACCAGGTGGATTTTTTGGCCTCTGGATCGGAGAGAATGCCATCTACAATGCACTCGGCCCAGCTTCAGTCTTCCTGATTTTGGGCGTTTATGTGATGAGCTTGATGTTCACCATCACCTCGCATCCGTTACGCGACTCCGCTTTGGCATGGAAAACCTTCGTTAAGTGGCGCGAGGCTCGTCACAAAGCCTGCCTGCTGAGAATGGATGCCGAGCAACGCGTCGCGCTCGAACGTCGCGCATTGGAAAAAAAGGCGGGCAAACTGGAGAAACAACTCAAACAAAAGGGCATCGAAATCCCTTTTTTAGAACAGCCCGAACTCCCTGTTCCCTCTGCCGAACCTGAGATCATCGATTCTACCGCACCCTCCCCAAAAAAACCCAAGCTTTCCGAGTTGCGGGCCGGACGCGAGGCTAAGGAGGCCTTCACTTCCGACTTCGCCAGCCTTCATCTCGAAAACTACATCATGCCGAGCACTGATCTTTTGGATGAGCAGGATGAGACAGATCGCGAACCGCTCGATCGGGAGGAGTTAAAAAATATCCAAACCCTCATCATTGATACCCTCGCCCAATTCGGAATCCGAGCGACACCCGGAACGATTACCAAAGGCCCAACGATCACTCGATACGAGGTCTACCCCGACGTTGGCGTGCGAGTAGATAAAATCGTCGCTCTCGAGCGAGACATAGCAAGGGCCACCCGCGCCGAGCGGATCAACATCCTCGCCCCGATTCCAGGCAAGGACACCGTGGGTATCGAAATCGCGAACTCCAAGAAAGTCAAAGTCACCCTGCGCGAGTTGTTCGAGAAGGACGTCTGGCGCGAGTCCTCAGCGAAGCTTCCCTTAGCTCTTGGAATGGATGTCTACGGAAACACGATCATCGGAGATCTCTCTAAAATGCCACACCTTCTTGTCGCTGGAACGACGGGTAGCGGAAAGAGTGTTTGCATCAACTCGATTATCGCCAGCCTTCTTTTCCGGTATTCCCCCGATCAACTGCAGTTCATCATGATCGATCCGAAAGTGGTGGAGATGCAGATTTACAACTCCCTCCCCCACCTCATCACTCCTGTCGTCACGGACCCCAAGAAAGTGCTGCTAGCTTTGCGCTGGGTGGTCGACGAAATGGAGCGCCGGTATCGTATTTTTGCCAAATGCAAAGTGAAAAATATCGGCGCATTCAACGACCGCCCGCTCCCCAAATCCCAAAAAGAACTCGATGCCGAACAGTCCGCAGCCAACGCCTTGATCTCTCCTCCAGATGAGGTTGTGGGCGTCGTGTCATCAGAACAAGATAATGAACCCGCTCCGAGCCCTCTTGATGAAGCCTCAGATGTGCCGTTCCCCATGCACGCGGAAGCCATTATCTCCGAGGAGACACTCCCAGAGGATTCCGACGAGGACGAAGACCCTGTGGCACCCCCTATCCGTGTCCCGCGCGATGCTGACGACCTTGTGATACCCGACAGGATGTCCTTTATCGTGGTCATTATCGATGAGTTGGCAGACCTTATGCAGACCGCTCCCGCGGATGTCGAAAGTGCCATTGCGCGGATCACCCAGATGGCCCGCGCTGCCGGCATTCACATGATTGTAGCCACACAGACCCCTCGCGCGGACGTGGTCACCGGCATCATCAAGGCAAATATTCCCAGCCGCATTGCATTCCAAGTCGCCTCCAAAATCGACAGTCGAGTCATCCTTGATGAAAACGGAGCCGAGAAGCTCCTTGGCCAAGGCGACATGCTCTACCTGCCGCCTGGGACATCAAAATACACCCGCGCTCAAGGCGTTCTCGTTACCGAGGAGGAAATCCATCGTATTGTGGAATTTATTTCCAATCAGGCGCAACCGAGGTTCGATTCCGGAATCCATGAGAAGCTGACTAGTTCAGTGATTCCGGATGACGATGTGAGCGATCAGGACGAGGCATTGGTCACGAGATGCTTGGAAATCATCGCTCAAGAAAATCGGGCCTCAACGTCCATGCTTCAACGCCGATTGAAATTAGGCTATACACGGGCCGCCCGTGTGATGGATATATTGGAAAGTCGCGGAGTAGTCGGCCCTAAAGACGGAGCGAAAGACCGGGAAATTCTGGTCGATCTCAACGAGGAAGGAGCATTTTGAAAAAACAAGACATCCATCATGAAGGGGAATTTTTTATAGGCGCACGGCTTGCCGCGAAGCGCGCCAAGCTCGGTATCCCGATTGAGAAGGCAGCGAAAGATAACCACCTCTCACTAGATCGCCTCCGTGCTCTAGAAACGGACGACTTTTCAGGATTCGCCCATCCGACCTATGCCCGTCTTTTTCTCCTCGATTACGCCACCTACCTTCGTGTGCCGCATGAGGAAATACGCGGATACCTCCCGGGATCAAAAGGACTCGGCCACGATGATAACAAGTACCTCGAAGTTCTCATTGCGAACAACGGCTTCCTCAAAGGGGATCAATTCAAATCCGCCCGCCGAATGATGTTCGCTGTAAGCGTAGCGATCACGGTTCTCCTACTCATCGTAATTGGCATCTACTCATGGAGGACATGGAAGAAGTTTGAGCGGGTCAAACCGCCCTCGCGCCCGATCGCTGCAGCCAAGCCGACGCCCGTCCGACCGGTTGCGACCCCCTCTCCTTCGCCAACAGCGACTCCGACTCCCGCTACAACAGCGACCCCGTTTCGCATATCCCCGCATGCTCCGCCGGATCAAGTGATCGTTGTCACCGAGTCCACCCTGCCGCCCGCTCCTTCACCCACGGCCTCAGCCACACCTTTCACCATACCCCCCTTTAAGCCCGCACCGCGTCCCGCTACCACTCCGAAACGTCCGAAATGAATTCACTCGCCACAAAAGATGCCCCAAAGAAAGTAGGAATGATCAGCTTGGGATGCGCCAAAAATCTTGTTGATGCTGAGATCATGCTTGGGTCAGCGAAGGCCGAGGGATTTGAAGTCACGGCCGATCCCGCCGAGGCAGACCTCCTCATCGTCAACACTTGCGGGTTTATTGATTCCGCAAAGCAGGAGTCGATCGATGCGATTCTCGAAGCCCATCGCCAGCGCAATGAAGGCACTCGTCCGGATGCGAAGATTGTGGTGAGCGGTTGTCTTTCACAGCGCTTCTCCACCGACCTCGCCAGCGAACTCCCCGAGGTGGATGCCTTCATCGGGCTCGACCAAGTTGCCGAAGCCGGCGCGATTTTTCGCCGCGTTCTGAGCGAGGAAAAATCCAGCACTCTCAATCTGGTGACATCAAAGTCCCGCTACATACCGGATTTTTCTACCCCTCGATTTCGCCTCACACCGAACCACTCGGTCTATGTCAAAATCGCGGAAGGCTGCAACCACCCGTGTAGTTTTTGCGTGATCCCTCAGATGCGCGGACGCCACCGCAGCCGCTCGTTGGATTCCGTCGTTCGCGAAATTCGCGGACTTGTTGCCGAGGGCGTTAAGGAGATCAACCTTATCAGCCAAGATACGACCTACTATGGCATGGATCTTTGGGAACAAAAGGCTGGGCCCCGTCAGCCAGTCGATCCCGCCCGTGGCACCTCGCTCGTTCATCTTCTCGATGAGATCGGTGAGATTGGCGGCGAATTCTGGGTCAGACTTCTTTACACCCACCCCGCTCACTGGAGCGACGACCTGATCTCCGCGATTGCCCGCAATCCCCATACGGCTCGCTACGTGGATATGCCCCTCCAGCACATCCATGCAGAAATGCTCACTCTCATGCGCCGCGAGACTTCCCGCGAGCACATCGAAAACCTCATCGGCCGCATCCGCGCCGGCATTCCAGGCATCGGGCTTCGCACCACTTTCATCGTTGGTTTTCCCGGTGAGACTGAAGAACACTTCCATTCGCTCTTGGAGTTCATTGAAAGCGTCCGCTTCGAGCGCCTCGGCGTATTCAACTACTCCCAAGAGGAAGGCTCCCGCGCCGCGAAGATGGAAAACCAAGTGCCCACACGCACAAAAAATCGCCGTTACCGCGAAGCCATGAAGCTGCAACAAAAAATCGCCCGTGAAATGGCGGAGTCCCGCACTGGACAAACCCTTCGCGTGCTTGTGGAGCAACCGAATATCGGTCGTACCGAACATGACGCTCCCGACGTAGACTGCCGAGTCATCCTCACGCAACCAGCCACCGTGGGCGAATTTGTGAACGTGAAAGTCCTAGGCGCACAGACCTACGATCTCGTCGCCGAACCCGTCGCGTAAACGTAATTCAGCGAGGATTGATCCGGACTTTTAATCGACGAAGTCATCTTCCAAAGGCGCTGCATTTTCCACTGCGGGCGCTTCTGTGGTAGCTGCACCAGCGGACGGAGGCGATATGCGACAATCTCCGACATAGATCCCGCCTTTTTCCACGACCATGGAAGGAGCTTCCACCGGCCCCTCCAGTCGCCCCCCTTTGATAACCTTGACGACGCCTCGGCACTGAACTGCACCACGGAAAACACCCTCGATAGAAACGCTGTCCGCATCCACAAGCTGGGAACAATCGATGACTGCCTTCCGATCGATGACAAGGGATCCTGCTGTGATGCGGCCCGTGCAGGTTTTTTGCATCGAGATCCGGGCTTCCCCCTCGCAGCGCAGATGTCCATGAAACGAACCCTCAATGCGCGCGGTTCCACAAATGATCCAGGGGTTGCTGACAGACCCTTTCGCCGTGATCCTTAAATGCCCACGCGTGTCAATCGAACGCGAAGCGTGGGCGGTGATATTCACATCGATCAACTCGATAGGAGCATAGCAACCCGGGCAGATCGTGCTTTGAGCTTTGGGTGACACTTGGTGGGTGCGACCGCATTTCAGGCAGTGCACAGGCTTGCCGGTTTCGTGCTTCCTTCCCGCTAGGGATTGACTTCCGCTCGACGCATCTAAGCCCTCCGTAGAATCGGAGGCTTTGTAGTGGGCGCCGCAGGAACGGCAGTTTGTTGAAACGAGGTGGGGAGGCTCAAGCTGCACAAAACCGCAGGCCGGACACCGGAATGGTGACTTCGGCGTTGGGGTGGGCATGTCGCCTTAAGCCGCGTTTTCGTTGAATTGGGATGAGTCAGACGAACGGCTGAAGGACGCCGTTTTTGTCGGAGTCACTTCAGAATGCCCGATGAAGGTCGCTCCCTCTTCGATGATGATGCGCATGGCCTTTAGGTCGCCAAGAAGTTCGGCGTTGGACTTGAGTTCGCAACGCTCTTGGACAGTCACGTTGCCGTTCACTGTGCCGTGGATCGTGACGGACTTCGTGCGAACCTCGCCTTTCACAACCGCATTTTTTCCAAGAATGAGCGTACCTTCAGAGATGATCTCGCCTTCGAGCTTGCCGTCGAAAATGAGTTCTGTGTCGAACTTGAGAGTTCCAGTCAATTGAACATCACTTGTGAGGATGTTTTTGGAAGTGGAGGGTTCGGAGACGAGAGAGGTGATATTGTTGAGGTTCATGATTTCGCTGAAACTACACTTGAGCATGTCGACAGGTCAACATTGGCCCCACATAAATTAACAAAAAATGCAGATCGACCAGTGCGGCTATTTCGGGTCAGGCTATGGCGGCGCGAACAGCTTCAACGACTCGATTCTGGTCAGACTCGCTTAAAAACGGGTTGAGCGGCAGGCTGATCACTTCCAAAGCCGCGGACTCGGATACAGGGAAGTCACCATATCGGTATCCGAGCGGAGCAAAGACGGGTTGCTCGTGGAGGCATTTCGGATAATAGACCGCCGAGGGAATCCCTGCGGCCTTGAGCTTTTCTGCAAAGGCATCGCGATTCGGGACGCGAAGGGTGTATTGAGCGTAAACGTGCGTATTGCCATCTCGGATGTCCGGCGTGGCACAAACATCCCTCAATAATTCGGTGTAGCGGGCGCCGATGCAATGGCGGGCGAGGACTTCCTCGTCGTAGCCGGGCCATTTTCCTAGGATCACGGCGGCCTGAATCGTGTCGAAGCGGCCATTCATACCGACGAGATCGTGGAAGTGGCGATTGATGCCGCCATGCGTGCGAATCGCCTTCATGCGAATGGCGAGGTTGTCATCACTCGTAAAAAGTGCACCCCCATCGCCGTAGCATCCGAGCGGCTTGGCGGGATAAAAGCTGGTGCTGGCAATCGTCGTCACACCGCAACTTCTGCGACCGTGCTGCGTCGCGCCGAAACTCTGTGCGGCATCCTCGATCACAGGCAAGTTATATTTTTTTGCAATGGTATTGATGGCGTCATAATCCGGCATCTGGCCGAAAAGACTCACCGGCATGAGCGCCTTAGTGGAAGGCGTGATCGCTGCCTCAATTTGATCCACAGCAATATTGAAATCCAGTGGATCAATATCCACAAAGACCGGCTTCGCCCCAACGAGCGCAATGGCTTCGGCGGTGCTGATCCATGTGAACGGCACGGTGATCACCTCATCGCCCGGACCGATCTCCAGCGCCCGAAGAGCGATCTCCAGACTGTCGGTTCCGCTCGCCACGGTGATGGCGTATTTGCATCCCACATAACCTCCCAATGCCGACTCCAACTCCGCCACCTCGGGACCGTGAATAAATTGACCATGATCCAGAACCCTGTGGATACGCTCGTCTATCGCTGATTTGTATTTCTGATATTGAGATTTGAGATCGATGAAGTCCATGGATGAGTCGGAGGCACCACGCCAAAGGCGAGGTTATTTCGGTTTCGAAGAGTTTCGCAGAATACCCGGCAGCCATGTCCAGACGATTTGTGTGGAAACAGCATAATTCCACACCGCACCGACCAACGCACCCGCCGCTCCCGCGAACCACCAAGGGATATGATTTTGAAAAAGATATTCCGAAGCCTGCACATTTACAATCGCCCCCAAACCGCAAATCGCGATGTAGGCAAGGAGCCCCGGCAGCAGCATCGCACCCTTGAGGCGCTGCTGACGAAAAGTAACCGAGTTATTTACCAAAAAGTTGGAAACCATCGCGACCAGCGTGGCTGTGAGTTGCGCCGACACAAAGGCGATCCCAACATACCGAAAAAGAATTCCCAGCGTCGCTAGGTGCAGGAACAAGCCACTCAGCCCAGCCAACACATAAACAACAAAACTCACCGGCACAAAGCGACCGAAAATTTTGTCTGCAAGCAGATAGAGGTATTCAAATCCCACAACGATATCGAGCTTGCTCTCGCCATGTTGTCGCGTACGAAACTGGTAGGCGAATTCCCTCGTTTTCAAGGGACGCCCCGCGGAAAGAACCATGTCCAAAAGAATCTTGAATCCCTTCCCAGTCATTTGACGCACCGTCTGCTCAAACACCTCACGCCGAATGGCAAAAAAACCACTCATCGGGTCGGAGAGTTCCGTTTTCCGTGCCAGTGAACCGAGATTTGTCGCAAGTCGACTGATAAAAACCCGAGCCTTCGACCAATTTCCTACTCCTCCTCCCTCACCAGCATAGCGAGTTCCGACGGCCAACTCGAGACTCGGATTCTCCTCAAATGCCGCCAACATTTTTGGCAAAATCGTCTCATCGTGCTGAAGGTCGCAATCCATCACTGCAAAAATATCCGCGACGCTGGTCGCCATCCCTTCCAAGCATGCAGAAGACAAGCCACGCCGACCAATCCGACGGATAAAACGCACATGCGGCTTCATCCGCGCGAGATTCATAAGAACTTCGATCGACCCATCAGTTGAGTCATCATCGACAAAGACCGCCTCCCATTTGCGATGGATCAGAAGGGCTTCCAACCGCTCGACCACAATGGGGATATTTTCCCGCTCGTTGAGACAGGGAATGATAATGGAGACCGATTGAGGTGCCTCCATTTCCATCATTTGTACGCTGGAGTCAACGGGTCTGGCACGGGGAGACCTTGCAATGCCGCAATATCTGCGTCGACCATGATTTTTACTAACTCGGGGAAACGGACTTTCGGTTCCCAATCGAGTTGTTTTTTAGCTTTGGCTGGATCACCGATGAGGAGGTCGACTTCGGCGGGACGCTCGTAGCGGGCGTCGTATTTGACATAGTCCTTCCAGTCGAGACCCACACGATCGAAAGCGTGTTCGACGAACTCCTGAACGGTGTGCGTCTCGTTTGTTGCGATCACGTAGTCATCTGGGGTTTCCTGTTGCAACATCAGCCACATGGCTTCGACGTATTCCGGCGCATATCCCCAGTCCCGCTTCGCATCTAGGTTGCCAAGGAACAATTCTTTTTGGCGTCCGAGTTTGATGGCTGCGGCGGCACGGGAGATTTTGCGAGTGACAAACGTTTCTCCGCGACGCGGGCTTTCATGGTTGAAGAGGATGCCGTTGCTCGCGTGCATGCCGTAGCTTTCGCGGTAATTCACCGTCACCCAATAAGCATACATCTTCGCCGCACCATAGGGACTGCGTGGCCAGAAAGGCGTAGTCTCGGTTTGTGGTATAGCTTGCACCTTGCCAAACATCTCGCTACTCGAGGCCTGATAAAATCGTGCGTCCACCCCAGCCTCCCGCATGGCCTCAAGAATACGAATTGCGCCAAGGCCCGTGACGTCACCCGTGTATTCAGGGATGTCAAAACTCACTCTCACATGGCTCTGGGCACCCAAGTGATAAACCTCATCGGGTTTTAGTTTGTAGATCAACTTGACCAAATTCACGGAGTCAGCCAAGTCGCCATAGTGCAAAAACAGATGCGGATCGGAGTAAATATGGTCGATGCGCGCGGTGTTGAATGTACTGGCGCGGCGAATGATGCCATGCACTTCATAGCCTTTTTTGAGAAGTAGATCCGCGAGATAACTTCCGTCTTGTCCGGTGATGCCGGTGATGAGGGCTTTTTTCATTTTTTAGAAAATAGAGAGGGACTACTGCTTGTCGTTGTTATTTTTTGATTGGCTGAAATGCAAGCTTGGGAGCGGCCATTGGGAAGGGCTTAAAAAACTTTCTCCAAGTTGGCTTTGACGACTTCCGCCGTTCTCGAGAGATCGCTCTCGGAGTGAGCCGTGCAAAGAAATCCAGCCTCAAACTGGGATGGTGCAAAATAAACACCCTGCTCAAGACAGCCGTGAAAAAACTTTCCGAAGCGCACTTTGTCGCTGCCCATAGCGTCTTGCAGGTTCCGCACCGGACCCTCGCAGAAGTAGAGGCAAAACATCGAACCGATACGCTTGAATGTGCAAGGCAGGCCCCAAATCGCCTCCCGCGCGGCGACCTCGAAAGCGGCACCGATTTTTTCCAACTGAGCCCAACCATCGATACGCTCCATTTCGCGGAGTTGCGCAAGCCCCGCCGCCATAGCGATCGGGTTGCCAGAAAGCGTGCCTGCCTGATAGACGGGTCCGTCAGGCGAAAGTTGGTCCATGATTTCCGCGCGCCCACCGAAGGCACCGACAGGCAATCCACCGCCAATCACTTTCCCCATCGCCGTGAGATCGGGCGTGATTTGGTAAACTTCCTGCGCCCCACCCCGCGCGAGGCGGAATCCGGTCATCACTTCATCAAAAATCAAAACCGTTCCCATCTCGGTACAGAGCACGCGCAATGTCTCCAAAAATCCAGGCTCAGGGAGATACAAGCCTGCGTTCGCCGGCACAGGCTCTAGAATTAAAGCGGCGATCTCGCCGGGATTCGCCTCGAACGCTGCACGAACCGCATCAGCGTCATTATATGGAACCGTGATCGTGAGTCGGGCTAGTTCCGCAGGCACTCCGGCGCTATCCGGGTGGCCATGGGTGAGAGCGCCGCTGCCAGCTTTCACCAAAAGCGAATCGACATGCCCGTGGTAGCAACCTTCAAATTTCAGAATTTTCGAGCGTCCGGTGAAACCTCGCGCCAACCGTATACAGGACATCGTGGCCTCGGTGCCGCTGTTAACCATGCGTACTTTTTCAACCGAGGGGACGAGTCGGCAGATAGTTTCTGCCATTTCGACCTCGAGTGGATTCGGCGTTCCGAAGCTGAGTCCGCGCAGTGCGGTTTCCCTTACCGCCTCGATCACCGTCGGAGCGGCATGACCCAAAATCGCCGGGCCCCATGTGCCCACATAGTCGATCAACTCCTGGTTATCGACCGTCGTGAGACGCGATCCGGAGGCCGATTTTACAAAAAACGGCTCGCCGCCCACACCTCGGAATGCCCGCACGGGCGAATTCACCCCGCCTGGGATTCTTTTTTTGGCTGCCTCAAAAAGGAATTGCGATTGATTCATAAAAAAACGGATATACGCCATCGGGCGCGAACGCTTTTGAACATTGACAGAGGAAAGAGGAAATACAAGATCACCCTTGTTCTGTCCTGCTGAGCGGGCTTTGAAAATGGCCGTCTTGCAGTCACAAAAATGGGACCTAGCCGCGAAAGCGGGATGATTTTGTTACCTAATACTTTTAAAAAATGAGCTCGATTAAAATCGACCCGTCTCTTCATCTCCAAAAAAAGCCCGATTGGATCAAAGTTCGATTGCCGTCTAATCCTGTTTTTTTCTCCACGAAGGATCTGATTTCCGACCTGCGCCTCCACACCGTGTGCGAGAGCGCTCAGTGCCCAAATCGCTGGGAATGCTGGAGCGGTGGCACAGCCACGTTTATGATCGCGGGAGACCGATGCACCCGTGCTTGCGGCTTTTGCGCGGTGGATACAGCCAAACCTTTTCCTCTTGAGGAGGATGAACCTCAGCGAGTAGCCGAGGGTGTTAAGCGTCTAGGACTCAAACATGTCGTCATCACCGCCGTCGCCCGCGACGATATGCCTGATGGCGGTGCGGACCACTTTGGAAAAACCATCGAAGCCATTCGTGCTCTCGATCCGAAAATCGTCATCGAAGTCCTTGTCCCCGATTTTAATGGCAAGGACGACTCCCTCAAGCGGGTCCTCGATGCCAGCCCCGATGTGTTCAACCACAACCTGGAAACCGTCGAGCGCCTCACCCCGCTCGTCCGCTCCCGCGCGAAGTATCAACTCTCGCTCGACTTCCTCAAGCGCGCTGCAGAACTCCGCCCCGACATCAAAACCAAAAGCGGCATCATGCTCGGTCTCGGCGAACAGGAAAATGAACTCTTCCAAGCCATGGACGACCTCCGCGAGTCTGGTGTGACCATCCTAACGCTCGGACAATATCTCCGCCCGACTCCCAATCATCTTCCCGTTTTGGAATACATCCGCCCCGAGACATTTGATCTTTATGGGACGATTGCCCGCAACAAGGGTTTTGAATTCGTCGCCAGCGGTCCGCTCGTTCGCAGTTCGTATCACGCAGCGGATTTCAATCCCATCGTCCGTTGAACTGGAAGATCATCGCGGCTGGGAAGCCTGCCTTGGCTTTTGCCCGTCTGGGCATCGAAGAATATCTCGGACGCCTCGGCGCGATCACCAAAGTGGAAACCCACTTTGTCAAAACCGGCTCCGGGCTCCATGAACGCATGCTCGCCCTCTCCGAGGGATGCCACCGCATTCTGCTCGATGAACGGGGCAAACAATTCACCAGCCGCACGTTTGCAGCAGGGATCCAGAAACTCGAAAACCAGTCGATCTCGCGTTGCGCTCTCCTCGTTGGTGCTTCCGACGGATGGGACGAACCCATGCGAAGCCGCGCGAATCTCCTCTGGGCGCTGGGTACACTCACCCTCCAACATGAACTCGCTCTCGTCGTCGCCCTTGAGCAGATTTACCGCGCCCACATGATCCTCGCGGGCGCTCCCTACCACCGCGACTGATCCCCTTTTTTTATCCGATCTCGAAGAATCAACCAGAACCTTGCTAATCGAGACAGTGAATCAAATTGCACAATCCAGTGACGCCGAAGTCGCAAGATAGAGCATTAGCAGTTTGGGAACGCTCTCTTTTGCGCAACATCCAACGACTCATCACCCATTCCTGTGAATCCTTTAAATCCTGTCATCCTGTCTAAAAATCCATTTTCAGGTTCACCCCAATTCCGATAAAGAGACGAGGGATCGTTGACCCGTGGCGGTGCGGCTGTTAGAGGTTTGGACTTTTCATGAGCGGATACAAAGACACCATCAATCTCCCAAAAACCGATTTTCCAATGAAGGCCGGTCTAGCGCAACGTGAGCCAGAGATGCTCGCTAAATGGGAGGCGGCAGGACTCTACCAAAAAATTCAGGAAAATCGAAAAGACGCGCCCCTGTATTTGCTGCACGACGGTCCCCCATTTGCCAACGGCGACGTACACATGGGCACCGCTCTCAATAAGATCCTCAAGGATTTCGTCATCAAATCCCGCACGATGGCTGGCTTCCGAGCCCCATTTGTTCCGGGCTGGGATTGCCATGGTCTTCCGATCGAGTTTCGCGTGGTGAAATCCTCGGCCGGTCTGAAGCCCGCCGAAGTCCGCCGTCGCTCGGAAGAATACGCTCGCAAGTTCATCGACATCCAGCGCCGTCAATTTCGCCGCCTCGGTGTGCTGGGTGATTGGGAGAACCCGTATCTCACTCTCGATCCCTCGTATGAGGCTGGGATGATTCGTTCCTTCGCCCACTTTGTCGAAAAAGGCCTCGTCTATCGCAAGAAAAAGCCAGTCCTTTGGAGCACCGGCGCTCAAACCGCCCTAGCGGAAGCCGAGGTGGAGTATCAGGATAAAACATCGCCCGCCGTCTATGTCCTATTCCCGATCGTCACGGGCGACCTCACCGGCAAAGCCTCGGTGGTCATCTGGACGACTACACCTTGGACGCTTCCTGCGAACCTCGCCATCGCTGTCAATGCCGGCGTGAATTACGCCGCCGCCCGAGTGAATCTGGCAGGAGAAGAAAAAACCATCGTTCTTGCGGAAGCCCTGCTCGAGTCCTTCTGCACCTCGACCGGCGCAGTGAAGATTTCTGTCGATTCGACTTTTGTCGGCGCCTCGCTGGAAGGCATGGAAGCGAAGCATCCGTTTCTCGATCGCCATGCGATCATTCACACCGCCGCCTTTGTGACGCTCGACGCCGGCACCGGTTGCGTTCACATCGCCCCCGGCCATGGCGAGGATGACTACCAACTCGGCATGCAGCACAATCTCCCCCTCCTTTCTCCGGTGGACGACCACGGTTGCTACACCGAAGAATGCGGGCTTCCCGAGTTGGTTGGAAAAAATGTTTTCGAATCCAACGAAGCGATCATTGCAATCCTTTCATCCAAGGGTGCCCTCGCTGGTCGTGAAAACCATGAGCATTCGTATCCCCATTGCTGGCGCTCGAAGTTGCCGGTGATCTTCCGTGCGGTAGAACAATTTTTCATTCGTATCGACCTCATCCGCAGCCAGGCACTCGCGGAGGTGGATTCCGCGAATTGGCTTCCACATTGGGGCCGCAACCGCATCCGTGGAACGGTGGAATCCCGCCCAGACTGGTGCATCTCGCGTCAGCGCACATGGGGCGTTCCACTCCCTGTTTTCTACGATGCCCAAGGCGCACCGATCCTCGACCCTGCCGCCATCAACAAAGTGGCCGATGTTTTTTCCGAGCGCGGCACGAATTCCTGGTTCGAACTCGACGATGCCACTTGGGCTGGACTCGTCGGGCTTCCAGAAGGAACCACTCGTCGCAATGACACCCTCGACGTGTGGATGGATTCCGGTCTCAGCCACGAAACCGTCATGCGCCAGCGCCCAGAACTCGGCTTCCCCGCTGACCTCTACATCGAGGCCACCGATCAACACCGAGGCTGGTTCCAAAGCTCCCTCATCACATCCGTAGCCCTCAATGGATGCGCTCCCTACCGCGCCGTTCTCACTCACGGATTCGTAATGGATGTCGATACTCGCAAGAAAATCTCCAAGTCCGCCGCTGGGGGATACCAGAAGCCAACCGACGCCGACCACTATGTGAACAAATACGGCGCCGACCTCCTTCGACTCTGGGTGAGCAGCGTGAACTTCACCGACGACATCCCATTCTCTGAGGAAATTTTCACCCGTCTGAGCGATTCCTACCGCCGCGTTCGCAACACCCTTCGCATCCTTCTCGCCAACCTCCACGACTACGATGCCGCGCAACCACCCGCACCCGAGACCCTCACTTTTGTGGATCGTTGGATTTTGGCACGACTGCAGGAAGTCGTCGCCACCTGCCTCGACGCCTACGAGAAACTCGAGTTCCACCGTGCCTATCACACGATCAATCAATTCTGCGCCGTGGACCTGAGCAGTCTCTATGTGGATATCACCAAAGACCGCCTCTACTGCGATCTTGCGGCTTCCCCCCGCCGCCGCGCCACGCAGTTCGCCATGCACCGGATCTTTGACACACTCGTCCGCCTGCTCGCTCCGATCCTCGCTTACACCGCCGAGGAAGCTTGGGGATATTTTCAGCCCGATACTTCCGTCCACCTGCAGGATTTCCCGAAACCCGATCCCGTCTTCACCAATGCGGAGACCGTCGCTACGATGGAGCAACTCCTCCAAATCCGTGGCCGCATCGCTCAGTCGATTGAGAAAATTCAAAAAGGCGGCGACATCGGCAGCGCCCTCGAGGCCCGAGTGAAACTCTCCTCGCCCGCTGCAGAGTTTGCGATACTCACTCCGCTGAAGACCGAGTTGGAGGAAATCTTCATCCTCAGTGACCTAGAGATCATCTCCGACGAAACTGCCTCCGCCGATGTTACAAAAACACCGGCGGCACGTTGCGAGCGTTGCTGGCGTCATCGCTCCGAGGT
>CAMDOJ010000014.1 GCA_945903555.1 Chthoniobacter flavus | reverse complement strand
GGAGTGGAAGGGGGAGTTGGACGAGTGGATCAATGATATCGCGGCGTTCCGCGAGGCTGAGAATCAGAATTTCTACCAACCGGACGAGGTTTCGGAAACGACGAGGCGCTATCACCGGATGATCCTCCACAGTCTGCTGGCCACGGGAGAGAGGTTGGCGATTGAATTGGAGGATCGCCCTGTTGCCGCGCCTGTCGCCGAGATCACCAAGCAAATGGAGTATGTGGAGACTTTTTTGGACAATCTGCGCTGCACGTTGATCGCCTTCCATCGCAACAGGGAACCGAAGGCGGAAAAACCCGGATTGCTGGCGAAGTATTTCTGACGCCGTGGACGCGAGGATTGAGGCGGTTTTCCGTGCGTGGGAGGAATTCGACGTGGAGACGGACAAGGATTCCAAGGTGGACTGCCGTGGAAAATTTCATACGTTAATCGATGGATTTTTGTGGGAGGAGAACCTGCCACTTGATCGCTACGCATTCATCCATGAAGCAGGCGAGCAATATCGAAACTGGCGCAGGAGGCGTCATTGAGAAACCAACCGATGCCAGCATCCATTCGGGTCTGCGGGCGTTTGTTTGTTAAAAACTAAAATTACTCATCTCGCAATAGGGTTGGTTTGTGAGGTCGTGGACTTGTCCTACCCCGGCTTGTGGGAGCTCTTCCTCGTAGGAATTGAGCACCCATAAGCGGAACTCCGGGAGGTTGGCCGGATCACGACACCAACAACCGTTTGGGCATTTCCCTGCATCGCCTTCACTGCACGGGCTACAAGGCGAGATACACTCACATCCTCGCCAGTTTCATCCGTTCCCTCATCGGCATCGCGACCCAAATGAACCGAGGCGCAAACGCCTTCAGCGGCAAAATCGCCGGCCCCAGCAGCGCCATCAAAAATGCCTTTTCATCTCGGTTGGGAGTCGGAATAGTGAAGACTGATTTAACCAACATTAGATTTTACTAGAACTTTCCATTATGCCATCCAAATCCAACTCTCAGATGCGTCCTTTTTCCTCCGCCTTGCTTGATGGGCTGAGTCGCGCACCGAGTCGCGCTATGCTTTATCCCGTCGGCTACAAGGAGAGCGATTTTTCGAAGTCGCAGATTGGGGTGGCTTCCACCTGGAGCATGGTGACGCCATGCAATATGCACATTGACCAACTCGCCCGCGAAGCCGCTCTGGGTATTGATGCGGCGGGTGGAAAGGCGACTATTTTCAATACCATCACGATTTCCGATGGCATTTCGATGGGCACCGAAGGGATGAAGTATTCCCTCGTTTCTCGCGAGGTGATTGCGGACTCCATTGAGACGGTGGTTGGGTGTCAGGGCTTTGATGGTTTTGTGGCCATCGGCGGATGTGACAAGAATATGCCGGCCTGCGTCATGGCCATCGTGCGTATGAATCGGGCGGCGACATTTGTTTATGGAGGAACGATTCTTCCGGGTTGCTTCGCCAAGCGCCAGTTGGATGTGGTGTCTGTTTTTGAAGCTGTGGGACAATGTGCCGCGAATAAAATCTCCTTGAAGGACCTTCATGATGTCGAGTCCCGCGCTATTCCAGGACCGGGATCCTGCGGCGGCATGTATACGGCGAATACTATGGCATCAGCGATCGAAGCGATGGGATTCAGCTTGCCCAATAGCTCGGCACAAAATGCGGTATCACCGCAGAAGGTTGCGGATTGCCGTGATGCGGGAGCGGCCGTTCTTAATATGCTGAAGCGCGGCATCCGCCCGTCGGATATCATTTCTAAGGAAGCGCTCGAGAATGCGATCACGGTGACGATTGCCCTCGGTGGTTCGACGAATGCCGTTCTGCACCTATTGGCCATTGCTCACACGGCGAAGATCAAGCTGACGCTGGAAGACTTCACTCGCATCGGTCGCAGAGTCCCTGTTTTAGCGGATCTCAAGCCGAGTGGCCGATTTTTGATGTCTGAGTTGGTTGCGATTGGGGGGATCGTGCCAATGATGAAAATGTTGTTGGCCGAAGGATTGCTTCATGGCGACTGCCTTACGGTCACAGGGAAAACGCTCAAGCAAAACATTGCTCCCTTCAAGGCTTATCCCAAAGGCCAGGAAATCATTCGTCCGACTAGCAACCCGATCAAAAAAGACAGCCACCTCGTTATTCTCAAGGGTAACCTCGCTCCCGATGGGGCAGTTGCCAAGATTAGTGGCAAGGAAGGCGAAAAGTTTGAAGGTGCGGCGCGCGTTTATGAATCTGAAGAGAAGGCGCTCGAGGCCATCCTTACTGGGAAAATAAAGAAGGGGGACGTGATTGTGATCCGCTACGAAGGGCCACGAGGGGGTCCCGGGATGCGTGAAATGCTTTCACCCACAAGTGCTGTGATGGGGTGTGGGTTGGGCAAAGATGTGGCACTGATCACGGATGGACGATTCTCAGGGGGCACTCATGGATTTGTGGTCGGACACATTACGCCCGAAGCCTCTGACGGCGGGCTCTTGGCCATCGTCAAGAATGGCGATGGGATCACCATCGATGCAGTGAATCACAAGATCACGCTGGATGTCTCCGCCAAGGAGATTGCAGCCCGACTTGCTAAGTGGAAAAAGCCAAAAGCCCGTTATAATCGGGGTGTGCTCGCTAAGTATGCGAAACTCGTTTCCACCGCCTCCCAAGGTGCTGTGACAGATCTTTAAGGCCCATTTTATTAAATCCAAACCATGAGGCAATACCCGGCAAACCCAATGCAGGCGGCCGCTTATAAGCGCCACCAGTCCCACCTCTCTGCGTTGGGTGCCAATACTCAGGTCTCGATCAGTTTCGGTGAGAGTGTGAGTTCGGAATTCCTCCGACATGCGTGGCAGGTCGTGATGCAGCGGCATCCCATTCTCCGCTCCGCGTTCACCAAAACCAGCGAAGGCGTCATGGTGAGGGAGGCCGACAAGGCCGAACCGACGTGGGTTCAGATGGATTGGCAGAGTGTCCCGCCTCAAGAAATATCCAAGCGATGGAGTGTTCTGCTGGAGTCCGATGCCACTAACGAGTTTGAGGCGATCGCGGTTCCGCTTGTACGCTTTCATGAGATCCGGCTTCCGGGTGGCGGAGGGCATTATCTTTTGACGACGCCGTCATTCCTGTTGGATGAGTTTTCACTCACTAGGGTGATGTTGGATTTATTGCAGACGATGGGTCAGTCGCCTTTAGCACCGATCGAGGATTTGCCGACGGAGTCCAAAGCCAAAAACTGGGAGGAGTTTCTGGCTGGGGCATCCGCTCCCATTGAGTTGTTCCCGCGGATGGGAAATCCCTCCCAGACACGCTCGACGCTACTGATCGATCGCGAAAAATCGTCCCTATTTGCTAAGTTTTGTCACGAGCATGATTTGGAGGAAAGCCTAGTCGTGCGGTGTCTTTGGTCGCTTTTGGTCCGCCGGTTTGGAGCGACGGGAAATTTGATGCGATGTCTTTTTGACGGACGCGGGGAATTCAGTGAGGTGGGATATTTCCAAAACTGGCTGCCGGTTGTGCAATCATGGAGTGGGTCTGTGAAGGACTGGTTGGATGCTGCGCAGGCTTTATCCGACACAATGGCTGAGCAAAGTTGGATCGACCCGGATGAGGCCCTACGCAATGCTGGACTTGATTGCACGATGCTGGACATCAGTGCCGCCTTTGTGTGGAAAGCGAATTCGATCAATGACGTCATTCACACGGCTCTGCCGCGTTGGATTAATTTTGATGCACAGCTCCAGTCCCAAACTTCCGCTGGTCTCGTGCTGGAGGCGCGGC
Organism: Chthoniobacter flavus; assembly: GCA_945903555.1. Lineage (GTDB taxonomy): Bacteria > Verrucomicrobiota > Verrucomicrobiia > Chthoniobacterales > Terrimicrobiaceae > UBA967. The sequence goes on along the minus strand of CAMDOJ010000014.1, from coordinate 13,911 downwards.
CTGGTCCGAGGTTGGAGCTTTCTCTTTCGGGGGTATTTCCCAGCGAGATGGCGGCAAAGGAACTCCTTTCCCGCCTGACGGGCTTGATCGTCACGCTTGCTGATTTTTACGACAAGCCGGTCTCCCGCTTGCCGATTTTGATGTCCGAAGAGATTGGTGCTTTGCGTGACTGGTCGCGTGGGCCAGAGCTTAATGAGTTGCCAGTCTCCATCGTCGAGGCCTTTCGTAAAATGGCCGAGTTACACGGAGATCGAGTTGCGGTGAGGTTCGGAGAATACCAAATGACGTATGCGCAATTGGACTCCCTCTCCGATAAGTTGGCCTCTCATCTGAATCAGTTGGGGCTTGCTGGCGGATGGCATGCGGGGTTGTTTTTGTCGCCTTCCGCTTGGATCGGGGTAGCGCTTTTGGGGGTGTGGAAAGCAGGCAATTCCTGTTTGGCGATTGATCCGAATTCCCCTCCAGAGTGGGTGGAGTCGACTCTCGCTGCTCATGATGTAAGCGTGGTTATTTGCGATGGGGCCAGCGAGTCCCAAATTGATGGGTTCCAGCGTCGCCGGATTATAATCGATCAAGATTGGGATTCCCTCGAGTTGGAGCCGATGGAGAAAAGGGAGATACAAGCCGACGAGCTTGCGGCCTCGATTCCCGGGCATGTCGATGGCGAGCCTCCAATGATTCGCGCTCTCACTCATAATATGCTTGTCACGGCGGCCATCGAGGGTGCCCGGGTATTGAACTTCAAGTGCGGTGATAGTTTTTTGGTGCGCGCGACGCCTGGGGGCGGGGCTTTCTTTGACGAGTGGATCATTCCACTTCTTTCCGGCGGTATTGTGCACGTCGCGGGCGACGATTTATTGGAATCCGCTACGGCTCCGGTCACGCATGTTCGTTTGACGTCACCCGAATGGGCTAATCAAGCCTCTGCATGGGCCGGAGGTGGCGCCCCGGCCTCCGAGACTCTCCGTGTCATTGCTATCGAGGCGGGGGCCCCGTTGGCGACTTCTCATAAGATTTGGAGTGATCAACATCATCCCCCCATCAAGCAGGTCGTCTTTTTCAGCCCTGCCAGTCTATGTGGCTTGGGGGTGGCCGGCGAGGTACGACGCGACGCCTCACTTCTTGCTGTTGGGAAGCCTACAGCAGAAGTCGAGGTGTTGATTTGCGATGGCGATGGGTTGACCTTGCCGATCGGTTATGCGGGCGTGGTGTATTTTAAATTTCCGGGATGGAAAAATCTGCCTCTCGGCACGGATCGGCGCGGAGTGCCTCTCGGGTTGATGGGTTGGAGGGATGTGGATGGAAACCTGCACTTGGAGAGTGCGGGTCAAGCCCATGCCGGCATCCCCACAGCCGAGCAGATTCGTGGTATGCAGCCGTTTGCTCCGCAGTCCTTTGATGTCTTTATCGGTTCAGCGCCGTACGTTTTGGCACCGCAATCCATTCCTGGTACGGTGTCGGTCAATGAATGGCTTCTCAATCGCGCTGGTTGGATTGATGAGAATGCCCTGCCAAAATCGCAAGTCCCTACCTCTGTTGTCGCCATTTCGTCCCCTTCTGCTCGTTCGAAACCAAGTGAAGACCAAGTAAAGAGCACCCGACTCTCAAGCAAGGAACCATGGAATCCCGTTGTAAAAATGCAGGAGGGTTCGGGTGGGGAGTTGCTCGTTCTGGTATCGGATTCGAGTGGTTCGCCTGAGATTTATCGTGATTTGATCCATGCATTGGGGCCATCACGCCGTATTTTGGGCATTGCGGCGCGTGGTGAACATAGCTCGGAAGCCTGCCATCCCTCGATCGAAAGCGCGGCTGCCCATTATATCGCGGCTTTGCTGGAGGATGAGAATCCGGTAACTTGGAAGCTCGCGGGATTTGGTTTCGGAGCTGTAGTCGCCCTTGAGATGGCGCGTCAGCTTGATTCTGCGGGACGCACGCTTCCTCAGCTTGTCTTCCTCGGTGCAACTTTGCCCGTGGTTTTGCGGCCTTCGGGTTGGCTAGAATCAGTGAAAAAAGCTCTCCAAAAAACATCCTATTCCCCCAAAATGGAGCCTGCTGCCGCATTCAGCGAAACCGCTATGCGGCATGAGAGTAGTTGGAAAAAGTATCGTTTTCCGACTTCCGGAATTTCCGCAACCATCGTCCTGCCATCTGATATGCCATTTGAAGCGGTCGATGTCTGGAGGAAACTTCTTCCTAATGCTCAGTTTGAGTCAGTAAAATCGCAATGGAGGGATATGTTGAGAAATCCCGCTGTCAAACGAATTGCCTCCATCCTTAATAGCACAGGAACGCCGGAATTGTTCTAATTTCCGTAACGGGAGTCGCGGAAGGGTGACTAGGGTCGTGAGTTCCCGATTCTAACCTGGGAGATTTTTAAGTAACTGGGCGTTGGTGGGGTATTTTCGGATGAAGAATAGGAGGCGTTCGATGGCCTCGAGGGGCTTGTGGCCCGAGAGCCCTCTGCGAATGACGCTGATTTTGTGAAGGTCTTCTTCAGAAATGAGCAGTTCCTCTCGGCGCGTGCCTGATTGGAAGATATCCACGGCAGGGTAGATTCGCTGGTCGCTGATCTTGCGATCTAGGACGAGTTCCATGTTGCCCGTACCCTTGAATTCCTGAAAAATAAGGTCGTCCATACGACTGTTGGTCTCAATGAGAGCGGTGGCGAGGATCGTGAGCGAACCGGCCTCCTCCGTATTGCGGGCTGCGGCAAAAAGTTTACGTGGGATTTCTAGTGCTCGGGCATCCACACCGCCGGACATCGTACGACCGCCACCGCCTTGGGCGTTGTTGAAGGCGCGGCCGATGCGGGTGAGGGAATCCATGAGAACAAAGACATCCTTGCCCATCTCGACGAGGCGTTTTGCGCGGTCGATGGCGAGTTGGGAAATCCGGGTATGGGTTTTGATATCGCAATCATTCGAGCTGGCCATGAGTTCGGCTGTGGGAACGGTTCGGCGGATCTCGGTGACTTCTTCTGGGCGTTCATCGACCAAAAGGATGATGAGTTTCATTTCCGGATGGTTTTTAACGACGGCATCGGCGATGTGCTGAAGGAGCGTGGTTTTTCCGGTACGCGGGGGGGCAACGATGAGACCACGCTGGCCTTTGCCAACGGGGGCTACGAGATCGATGACCCTCGTCGTGTAGCGTTCAGGAACGGTTTCGAGAACGACACGCTTATTGGGGTTGATCGTTGTGAGTTCTTCAAAAACGGGGAGATTCTGAAAATTCTCCGGATCTTCGCCCTCAAGTTCGGTGAGCTTGTGCATTTGCGGGCCGCGGTTGCCTCGGCGTGTCTCGCCACGAATCCACATGCCATCGCGAAGTCCATATTTGCGGACGATTTCCGGAGTTACAAAAATGTCGTTGTTGGACTGTGTGAAATTGCGTTTCGCTTCACGAAGAAAACCGAATCCCTTGCCCGAAACTTCCACGATGCCCTCGGCAAAGACGGGTGGTGGTGGAGGTGTTGCAGGAACAGGCGGGGCCGGAGGCCGCACGGGAAGTGGTGGTGCGGACTCGGGTGCCTCGGTGTTTTGCGGTTCGGGAGCAATTTGTTCAGCGGGAGCTGTGGTGTCGCTTTGTGCCGAAGGCAGATTTTCGGTTGTCACTGGGGCCGGTGCGGATGGTGTGGCCTCGGCAAGAGGGGTAGGAGCCTCGAGCGCAGTTGCGCTTGCCGCTTTGAGTCGGGACGGACCAATCCGTGGAGTGCGTGGGCGTTTAGTTGCTGCCTTTTGTGCGGAAGCTTCTTTGGCTGCGGCCTTGGTTTTGGGTATCTGCTCTTCTTCAGTCATGGTAAAAATATCTTGGTCGAGTCCGAGTTGCCGACATCTGGCCTTATACAGGTCGGCGATTGGGAGTCATCTCGTCCGGATGGTGTGTCGGGATATCGTGAATTTCCTAGGACTTTCAAGGAATCACGGACGATGTCCGTCGACGGGTGGTTCTTAACTTCGAATGCGGAGGGACTCAGCACTGCGAGTCATAAGAATGGATTCAGTAAATCCCTGATCTGGTAGGTTGTCAACGACTATTCTTGAATATATTTTTGCGGGGCGTTTTGGATGATTGGCCAGACCGATTTCGATGGGCGTCTTCGTTTTATTTTTGGGAGCGTGGCGAGGTTGATGATGTGGTTTTTGGATGGCTGAAAATCTGAGCTAATTCCAACTCGTTTTCGATGTCGTCAATGAGGCCGAGATCGTGGAGTTCGGGTACAAAGATGCGTCGGTCGGAGACATCCTCCAGCGGCAGATACATATCCAAGTAGTGAGCAATGATGCGGTAGTCGGTGTCACTCGGGCTTTCGTCGCTGGAGCGAATAGCTGGTTCGCTTGGCGCCAAATTCGAGGACTTGTTTTTGCGTTTTCCAAACACAGGAAGTTGCGCTGCCGAGTCGACCTGGATCCAAGCATCGTGGCGCATGGTGCGATGCTCGCCAGCGAGCCACAAAAGAACGGCGCCATTAAGAAGGCAACTCCGTGCGTTCGTGGTGAGAAAAATGCCTGCTGGGCGATTCATTAACTCATCATAAAGCATCAACGCTGTATCCGCCATGATGCAACCCGGACCGATGATCTCGAGCTCAATATGAGGTGATTCTTTTGCCAAGCCCGAGCGCAATGTATTGAGAAGAATGGTCGGGTGGGAAGTAGTGAGGTCAAGTTGAATGCTTTTGTGGATCATCAATGTGATTCTGCCATAAGTGCTAGGTCAAAAATGGTCCAACCAAATGGATTTTTTAAGCTATTTTTCAGATTCAGTAAGGATGTTTTCAAACCGAGCATGTAGGTTCGCGTAAAACGGATAGGTCTCAACTGGAGAGTGTGATGGTTTGTAGCGCCATTGCTTATAGCTCCAGAGCCAAAGCTCGGGATTTTTTCGAATGATGGGTTCCATGGCGTTCCAACAGGCTTGGGCGATTTGTTGATGGGTGGATCCCTCTGGAATTTCGAGTGGGGGATGGTAAACGATGCGAAAAAAGCCATCTGGTTCAGGGAAGATTTGGCTTGGAACAATCCGTGCGTTTCCGCGTTCGTGGAGAATCCCTGCCATCGGGCTCATCGAAGTCCAAAGGCCAAAGCAGCGGACGGGAACAGCTCCTAGCTTGGGATTAATTCTAAGATCGGCGGCGGCCCCCACTATGCCGCCGGCACGCAGACGTTTGATCATGCGAACGAGGGCGCGAGAGGGAGGGATGATGGAGTGTCCGCCTAGGCTGCGAAGCCGATCGAAGATGGGGCCGATCAAAGGGTTTTTGAATGTTTGAGCGACGGCCAACCCTGGCCCCATTGCAAATGAACTTCCGAGGCTGAGCCATTCAAAATTCGAAAAGTGGGAAAGAATGTAAATGCCGTGTGCATTTTTACATCCGTGGACGGGGTCGATGTCTAGGCCTACGATGCGGATGTAATTCTGGTAATTTTCGGGCGTCAAGTTCGGAGACCAGAGGAGGCAGAGCATCGTGCGGGCGAAATTCTGGAATGAGGCACGGGCGATGCGATTTCTAGCGGCAACGTCGTAGGTGTCACCGAAGGCAACGCGCAAGTTATCGATCGCCACGGCTCGCCCGCTTGAGTCCAAGTAGTAAAAGAGAAAGCCAGCAAAATTCGCAATTGGCTGAATCCAGTGGTAGGGAAGTCGAGGAATAATCGAGCAGATGAGGCGAAGACCAAAAAACTCGAGTTGGTAACGAAAGGACTTCAATCGAGGCGTCGGCTTAACTGGTTTGGCTCTCGCCGCGACCATTTTTGGTGTCTCGCTGGGGTATGTCGTGCTATCTGGGTTCACTTCCTACCGGGCTTTCAGTACTTGAGATTATAGATCTAGCGAAGCGGTTGAGTAAAGAAGACAAGAGGACAACGTGAGCGAAGTTTGGAGCGCAAGGGAGAGAGTTTCGCGAGGCGTGAGGCTGGATTTTGCCGGTCAATCAGGTGGCAGTGCAGGATTCGAGTATCCAGTTGGAATAGATCGCGGCCGCCTCGGCCGGATCAAAGGCGACAATCTCGGGATTTTCGAAGGGATGAATCGATTGAAGGGCTTGGGAAAAAACCGAAAAGTGCGTTGCGGGAATTTTAAAAAGCACGATCACTTCGGATGTGTCTTGGATGGAATCCTTCCAACGGTAAATCGAGCGTGCCGAGGGGATGATGGTTCCGCAGGCTGCGAGTTTCTTTTCAACCAGCTCATGAACGATCGCGGCGGCGGAGGATTCGTCCGGCAGCGTCGTGATCACAAACTGAATCATGCCGCAACGGGGGCTGGTTGGCGCATGATCCAGCCGCCTCCGACGACGACATCTCCATCATAAAAAACAGCGGCTTGGCCGGGGGTGATGGCGCGCTGAGGTGAGGAAAGCTCGATCCTTGCTTTGCCCCCGGGGAGCGGGTGAACGAGAGCGTCAGCACCCGGATGGGCGTAGCGGATCTTGACGCTGATCGATTTGGGGTCAGAGGGTTCACCGTCGAGCCAGTTAACGCGATCCACCTCGAACTGTTCCTTCACGAGGTCTTCCTCATCGCCCACGATCACGCGATTGGTATCCGGATCGATATCGAGGACGTATCGAGGGCGCGGCGATCCTCCGGGGAGACCCTTACGCTGACCGATCGTGAACATTTCTATGCCCTCGTGGTCAGCTATAAAATTGCCAAGCGTGTCGTAGATGCCGCCGCGGTGGAATTCCTCCTCGCCGAGATGGCCGCGAAGGAAGGCTTTGTAATCGTTGCCGGGAACAAAACAGATTTCTTGACTGTCGACTTTGTCAGCGACCTTGAGTCCCAAATCACGGGCGATCTCACGAATGGCGGGTTTTTCCATGCCGCCGAGAGGAGTGAGGGCGTGTTGGAGTTGATCTTGGCCGAGACTAAAGAGAAAATAGGATTGATCCTTTCGCGCATCGCGACCTTTGCGAAGGACTGCTTTGGATTCCAGATGATCAATGATGGCGTAGTGGCCGGTGGCGATGAAGTCGGCACCGAGAGCGCGCGCTTTGGTGCGAAGATTACCGAATTTGAGATGTTCATTGCACATCACACAGGGATTCGGTGTGCGCCCCAGTCGATACTCACTGGCAAAATAGTCGATGACGATTTTTTCAAAATTGTCGGCCTCATCGACGACGTAGTGTGGAATTCCAAGGCGGTGAGCGACACCGCGAGCATCGGCAATGGCTGAGGGGCCGCAGCATTTGTCTTCTGCTCGGGAAATACAATCCTGTGGCCAAACCTTCATCGTTACGCCGATGACTTCCCAACCATCCTTTTGTAGAAGCGATGCCGCCACACTGGAATCCACTCCCCCGCTCATTCCGAGCAAAACTCTTCTGCCATTACCTTTCATGCGGGGTCAATATACGGGATTACCATGGGGCGTCAAACAGGGAGAGCGAGAGGTCTATTCGGAAGTCACGCTGGGGAGACTTACTTTTTTCGGTTGCGGGCGATTTCTTCGAACAACTCGACGATACCGTCATCCACCCGAAGATCGACGATTTTCCATTGGTTGCCGGATCGATAAAAATAAAACCTCCAGCGCAGCGGGAGATCCTCATTCAATGAGATGCAGGTGTGGCGGTAAAGGGACTTACCGATTTCTAAGGTTTCCACGATTTCGTAGCCCTTCACGGGACCAAAGTTATCAATTGCGGCGCGGGTTTTTTCCTTGAGTTGCTCGACGTTCTCGGGCCGCGCGGCGATAATGGTATTTTTCACCAAGTCGGAATAGGCGGTTTCCAGTTGATCGGCTTTTAGAGCTTCAAAGAAGCGACTCAATGCGGCGGACGGATCCATCGGCGCGGTCGACTGTGGTGAGGAAGGGGGTGTCGATTCTCCCTCTTTGGAAAAGGAGTAGCGTTTTTTTTCGGCGCCGGATTTTTCTTCTGCGAGAGCTGGCAAGGTGCAAAGAAAAAGGACGATAAGAAGATATGGCATTAGTAACGTGTCTCCGGTTTTGCGGCGGACTGCAAGTCTGCGGGAACAGTCTGAGTGAATGTTTCTAACTTTCTTGGGTGCTTTGGACCGAGCGGAGCGAAACCTCGCCGATCTCGAGTTCCAGTGCCCGAGCGGCGGTGCGAAGAAACCCTTCTGTCGCATCCGTGAGTGCCACGTCCAATCGGCCAAGCCTTTCGGATGGTGCGGAAAGCCCTGCGCTGTCCAAAAGGGATTTGACGGCTAACGCGCAATTTTGAGCGGAATCGACTAAAGTCACATCTGGTCCCGCGATCCGAGCGATCGCATCGCGGAGCAGTGGGTAATGCGTGCATCCGAGAACAAGGGTGTCGATGCCGTTGGAGAGGAGAGGGGTGAGATATCGGGCGAGCATGAGGTCGGTGATTTTGTCATCGAACATCGCTTCTTCAATAAAAGGCACTAAAAGCGGGCAGGCTACGCTGAACACTTGGATTTCGGGGTCGAGTCCATTAATCGCGTGCTCGTAGGCTCCACTGGACATGGTCGCACGTGTGCCAATGACGCCGACTTTTTTATTTTTGGTATTTTGAACAGCCGCCGCTGCTCCTGGGGCAACCACGCCTTGGACAGAAACTTTAAAGATGTCTTTCATTCGGGGCACGGCGAGGGCGGATGCCGTATTGCAGGCAACGACGATGACTTTGGCGCGCTCCGCCAAGAGAAGACCACCGATCTCGATGCTGTAGCGTTCAACTGTTTTTCGGCTTTTGCCTCCGTAGGGAACGCGTGCGGTGTCTCCGATGTAAAAAATATTTTCAGCGGGGAGGAGATTTTGGAGGGCAGCGACCACGGTGAGTCCGCCGATACCTGAGTCAAAAACTCCGATGGGATCTAAAGAGCGATCAGTTGGCATTGGTTTTGGGTGGATTGGCAGTGGCCGAGGGTTCGGACAATTGCTGTGAGGTGCGTTGGACAGCCTCATTAAGATGACTATTCAGATTATAAGGGTAAAGCGATCTTGAAAGATTGGGGATGGTGGAAGGGTCGGTTGCGGAGGCTGTGGCTGAAGGAGCTTGGGTCGTTGGCTTGCCGCTCACCGCACTTCCATATCGGGAAACGCCTTCAAGAATGGCCTGAGCAAACGCATTGCGATAGGAGGAACTGGCAATAAGGCGGCCGTCGATGGGATGATTGATAAAGCCGCCCTCGAGCAGGACTCCGGGGATGATCAGATTTTTAATGACCACAAATCGAGCCCGCTTGATGCCGCGGTCGGTGAGTCTCATGTGGCGAAGCATCGACGAATGCATAGCCGTGGCGAGTGCGACATTCTCGGGATCGCGGCCATGCCCAGGGTATGTCTTGAGATCGCTGTAGCTGAGGTTTTCCTCGTCCATCGAAGGCACACCCCTTGGAGCCAGTGCAAAGGTTTCGATCCCCGTTCCGCCGACCGTCTTACTTTTATTAAAGTGAACGCTCACAAAAACGGCATTCTGGTGGCGGTTGGCAAGGGCTGGTCGCTTCTCGAGAGGAATGAAAGTGTCGTTGGATCGAGTGAGATGGACCTTGTAGCCTCTCTCCAAAAGTAAGCGTCTTGCACGGAGCACCACGTCGAGCGCGGCTTCCTTCTCGATTCCCCGAGCACTTGTTGCACCACTGTCATGTCCGCCGTGGCCGGCATCGAGAATGACTGTGGTAACGGGAGCCACATTTTTAATGAGTCCGGGTCGCATCACGGGTTCGATGATCTTGGTGACATCCATCGCGGAGATCAGTATCGAACCGCCTTTTTTGACGATGGGAAAGCAAAGGACGTATTTGACGTTGTTGATGAAGACCTCTCTGGCGCCACTTTTTCCTTTGATGATTTTTGTGGCGCTCGTTATCGCGAAGCTATCCTCCTTTTTTAAGGGTGGGCTCAGGTTGTAGAATTTCGAGATGTTTTCAACCGGCACATAGCGGCGGTTTTCATGTAAAACAACGTCCCAAGCTGAAGCCGTAGCTTCGCAGAAAAGGAGAGTCAGGAGAAATAGCAGGTGATAAAGTCGCACGGCCGCTCAGTTGGTTGGAGTGCGGTTGTCATTACAAGGGGGGATCCTCAGTTCGACTTTGGAGATGGGCATTTCTGAATCAATGCTGGGTTGCTTTGGGACGCATTTGTGGAAAGAGGATCACGTCACGGATGCTTTCGGCACCAGTGAGCATCATGACAAGTCTGTCGATTCCTATGCCAATGCCACCTGCGGGCGGCATGCCGTATTCAAGGGCAGTGAGAAATTCCTCATCGAGCTTTTGAGTTTCCCCACCGCTTTGATGTTCGAGTCGCTCGCGCTGGAGGTCGGGATCGTTGAGTTCCGAGTAACCAGGGGAAATTTCTTGGCCGTTGATGACGAGTTCGTAAACATCAACAACGCTGGGGTTGGACGAGTTGAGTTTAGCAAGTGGGACGAGTTCTTTCGGGCAATGAGTCACAAAAAGGGGATTCATGGTTTTTTCTTCCACCAACTTCTCGAAGACGTGTTGGGTGAGTTCAAAATCCTCGTGGCAGTGGGTGACATCAATTTTGTGCTCCGCGCACCATTCGCGACGTTGGTCGATGGTGAACTCATACCAGTTTGGAGCGACTCCGCGAATGAGATCCGAGTAGGAAGTGCGGCGCCAAGGGCGGGAGAGGTCGATTGTTTTGACCACATTACCATCTGTATTTCGGTGCTCGATCAGCAAGGAACCGCAGATTTTTTCCGCGACATGGCAGACCATTTCCTCGACCAGACTGGCCATTTGCTCGAAGTCAGCATAGGCCCAATAGGCTTCCAGCATGGTAAATTCGGGGTTGTGTCGCCGGGAGATGCCTTCGTTGCGGAAATTCCGGTTGAGCTCAAAAACCTTATTGAATCCACCGACAAGCAAACGCTTGAGGTAAAGCTCCGGAGCGATGCGCAAAAAGAGATCGACTCCGAGAGCGTTGTGGTGCGTTTCGAATGGTTGAGCGGCAGCACCACCGGGAATCGACTGCATCATGGGCGTCTCGACCTCTATGAACGCCCGATCTTCCAAGAAGCGGCGAATCTCTCGAACGATGGCGATGCGCTTTTTAAAAATTTCCAACGACTCAGGGTTGGCGATGAGGTCGAGGTAGCGTTGGCGGTATTTGATTTCCGTATCCTGAACCCCGTGCCACTTGTCAGGAAGGGGACGAAGGGATTTTGATAGGACGGTGAAAGTGGTCGCCTTGATGGAGGGTTCACCGGTTTTTGTAGTGAAGGTCTCACCGTCCACACCGATGAAGTCGCCAATATCGAGGTGGTCAAAAATGGCCGCAGCATCGGGCCCGATTTCTTTCGAGTTGATATAAACTTGGATGCGTCCGGAGATATCCGAAAGGTCGATGAAGTGACTTTTGCCCATATTGCGATGGGCGGTGATGCGTCCGGCCGTGCGAACTTTCAATCCCTCGACAAACTCGGCTCGGATGAGACCCGGTGTGCCAGTGGTCTCAAAGCGAGCGCCATACGGATCGATGTTGGCCTCGCGGATGGCATTGAGTTTTTGTCGGCGAATAGCCAACAGTTCATTGTGAGTCATTTCTTCCATGCTTTGAGAAAACGGTGGGTTTCAGCCTTGAGGGAAGGCGGGTTATTGGGTTTCTAGAATTTTAGAAATTTCTAGAATTTTGTAAATGGCACCGGCAAAAGCGACGGTGCCAACAAGAGCGGCGATGAGGAGGGAGGTCTTCCCTAAGCCATTTTCATTTGTATCCCGCTTGATCGGAGAGGAGCTCACAAAGTTATCCGGTCGGCAACTTTCAAAAGTTGGATTGGTTGGAAGGTCGGGGGTTTCCTCAGTGGGGATTTCTTCTTGCGCTATGGGTGAACCGAAGAGAGTGACCACAGACCCAAAGCACAATTTGTCTCCTTCTTGAAGGATCGCTTTTTCGATCTTTTCTCCGTTGATGAAGGTTCCGTTGGTTGAACCTAGGTCACGCACGAAAAAGCGGTCCTCTTCGGCAAATATTTCTGCATGGGAGCTGCTAACGGAATCATCCTCGATCTGCAGCGTATTTTCCGCGAGCCGACCTATAGTGGTGGTCTGCTCTGAAAGGTCGTGGATGATTTCTTTGCCGGATGGAAGGAAGATTTTAAGCTTGGCCATGTGGATGATTTCTAGTTTACGGCTTTGGCCGCTGCGACCTCTTTAGCAAACTCGGCGAAGAAGTAATCCGCATCGTGCGGACCGGGGCTAGCCTCTGGATGGTATTGAACGCTAAAGGCCCTATGCGTCTTGTGTCGTAGTCCCGCGACGGTGCCGTCATTGAGATTGGTATGAGTGACTTCCACGTCGGAAGGAAGTGTCGACGGATCGACGGCGTAACCATGATTCTGGGAAGTGATCGCGATTTTTCCAGAGCGAAGGTCTTTGACAGGCTGATTGGCTCCGCGGTGACCGAACTTCAGCTTGAATGTCTTGCCTCCAAGAGCGCGGGCAAGAATCTGATGGCCAAGGCAAATCCCAAAAATCGGTTTTTTCCCAATCAAGGCGCGAACGGTCTCGCAAGCGTAGTCGAGGGCTTCGGGGTCTCCTGGTCCATTGGAGAGAAAAATGCCGTCTGTGCGCAAGGCAAGGACTTCCGCAGGAGTCGATGTGGCGGGCAGGACCGTCACCTGAAAACCCTTCCGTCGAAGGTAGCGGAGGATATTTTTTTTCATCCCAAAATCCAACGCAGCGAGAGTGTGCGTGACTGGAGGGAGTGGCTCAAAGACGTTTCCTTTGGCGTCCGATTCTTGAGTGGACTCCGATCCTAGACGCAGCACCCAATCTTTGCTGAGGGAGTTTTGTTTGTCCCACTCGTAGTTGGATAGGGTGCTTACTTCTTGGACAAAATCGATTCCGTCGTAGCCGGCGGATTTGGCTTTTTCGATCGCCAAGGCCTCATCTGTGATTTCGGTGGTGATGCAAGCCTTCATGGCTCCGCGGGTTCTCAAGTGTCGAGTGAGTGCGCGGGTATCCACGCCTTGAATCCCAGGAATACCATGTTTTTCTAAATATTCATGCAACCCGCAGTCTGCTCGCCAGCTGCTGATGACGGGACTCAACTCCTCGATCACGAATCCGCGCACCTGTGGAATATCGCTCTCCACATCCAAATTGTTCACGCCATAGTTGCCAATCTCAGGGTAGGTCATCGTGACGATTTGTCCGCGGTAAGAAGGATCTGTTAGGATTTCCTGATAACCGCTCATGGATGTGTTAAAGCAAATTTCACCGGTCGAAGTGCCCTTGGCCCCGAAGGATTCGCCACGAAAAACTCGACCATCTTCCAATGCCATCAATGCAATCATGGATTTATTCCTAGCATTTGTATTTGCTGGGTAAAAGCATTTCCAAAGTGAAATGGGTTTTTTAATTCGAAAGGTATTGTTGACTGCCCGTGAGTGCATTGGTTTGTGATACCATTGTCCCTTTGAAATCAGACTTTGCTGCGCAAAAGAAGGGGCATTGCTGTCTCGGCCGTGTGGAAACTGGCCTGCTTGCTCGCAATGGCCCTACCCATTGGAACTAAGGAACACGCCAAGGCGCAAAAGGCGGGCACCCTGTGTCCCTCTCCAAAAATCCAAAAGCAAGGGGCTTTTGGTATGAGTTGGTCTTTTGGATGGCCGGTATCCGTGGAGTTCGAGTGGATCCAATCAAGTTTTTTTGATTTTAGCGCTGCATTTTAGCCCTCCCTAGAAATTCTTTCATCAAGAGTCGCAAGATGTGATATGAATCACCCATGATTGATAAACCCAATCGAGTTTTCAAAGCGCAAACCCCTATATCAATATGGGTGAAATCGATATTGATCGGGGTGCTGGCATTTGTATTTATTATTTTTGCGATTTGGCAAACGGGTAAACCTATTGTTAATGCCAAAATGACGGGGACTGTGGTTTCAAAGGAATATAAGCCTCTCGCTCAGGCGGAGAGGCAGATCACTCTTAATCGCGACGGGGCCGTGCGT
>CAMDOJ010000013.1 GCA_945903555.1 Chthoniobacter flavus | reverse complement strand
GGCGCACCCACTGGCACGAGGCGAGTTTTGTTTCCCTTGCCGGTGATGCGAATGAAGCCAGCGTCGAGTTCGATATTTTCCAATCGCGCGGAACACAGCTCCGAAACCCGGAGGCCACTAGAATAAAGAAGTTCAAACATCGCGCGGTCGCGAAGCCCAAGCGGATCCTCGGCCTGCACGCTCTCCAAGAGCTTGAGCACATCAGAGGCATTCATGGTTTCCGGCAGGTGTTTTTCCGGACGCGGCAGAGTGAGTGTTTCAGCAGGATTTTCCTGCCACTTGTGTCGCGAGGCCAAGAAGCGAAAAAAGATGCGGACCGCGACGGCTTCGAGCCGCACCGAGGACGCCATGAGCCCCGAGCGTTTACGAAAAACCAAAAAGTCGGTGATCTGCTGGGGTTCGACCGTGCGCCAATCCTTGGCCGTCGTGTTTTTTTGTATCCAATCACAAAACCCCTCCAACGAACGCTGGACGGAAAGTTGGTAGTTCGCCGACAGCCCCCGCTCGGTGGCGAGATACATCAGGAACTCCTCGATTTCCGCTGTCATGGCTTGCCCCTTTGCGTCATGGAGCGTATTCACGTCTTTACTTCGCCAAATGCCAATTCCGGATTTTCAATACCGCCTGCGTTCATTGCGATTCAAAAGAAGTCGAGCATAATATGAAACGCCTAGCATTTTTTATATCCCTCTTAATGGCTCTCGCATTGGCTGGTTGCGCCATTCCCAAAAAAGCCCCCCCCGCAGCCAAAACGAAAACAGAGGCCAAGGCGAAGAAAACGCCCATCCATTGGCTGTCTTGGTTGAAGCCTCACAAGAAAATCCCACCTCCCCCCTCAGCTACCCCGATCCATTGGACAGGCATCATTCGCTTGGTCAATGAAGATGACCGCTTTGTGCTCATTGAATCCCAGAGTTCATCGGGGGTCACTCCCGGAGAAAAATATCTCTCCATTCGAGACACAAAAGAAACCGGCGTTTTGCGCATGACGGCACTCAAGAACTCCCCATTTCTGATTGCCGATATTCTCAGCGGCGATCCTCTTGCAGGAGACAGGGTTTACCTCCCCACTCCGACCGTGGCGACACCAACCCCGCAGCCTTCCCCCTAACCCGAAGGCGATGACACTCACTCAAAATTCTTTTCACCCCAGAAATCCACGTCTAATCTGCAACGCATTCACCTTGAAATCCCTATTTTCTTTACTATGTCGTTGAATTACACTCGTTACCTCTTCGTTTTTTTGTTTCTGACCATTCCGGTCGTGCTCGCCCAATCACCCGAAGCCACTTCCGTCGCCAAGGGAGTTGTGATTTTCGGTGGAAATTCCGTTGTTGAATTCACAGGAAAGGGAAATGCGCTTCCAGACAGTTCCCAAGCTCCACCAAGTGGAGGAAAGAATGTTCGACTTGAGTTTCGACGGCCCAATCTCTCTTGTATTATTGGCTCTGCGCCTGGAGCGGACGTCTTTTCGCCAGCGCAGATTGACTGGTCCGCACAGGACTTGGTTTTCGAGTATCAGACCGAGGGTATTTCGAAGATTCTTTCTTTCTCGATTTTAATTCCGGTCGGGGAAGGATTTCAGGAGGCCGTAGTTTTAAATGCCACCCCAAGCCTTATGAGTCTCTCGGTCGATGGAAAGTGGCACACAGCGATTGTCCCTGTGCCCGAGTGGCAAAAGGACTTCAAGGCCGCCCTTGATACAAAAAAAATCCCTGATGGAACATTGGTGGGCGCGCGAATCGGCCTAAAGGTTGCTCATAATGGAGCGATCCATATCGCCCATCTTCGCGCCGTTCCTAAAAGTGGCGAACCCCAGACTCCACCTCCAGCACTCGCGAGCAATGAGGATGCCACCACGCTGTCTCCTGCCGCCACGCTCCTTCCCGCACTGCAAAAAACCGAGCAACCTGCACCCGAAAAATCGAGCGAAGCCATTGTTGCCGGCACTGAAACACAAGCCCCCCAAGAAAATGCCAAGCCCTCGATGACCAAGGAAATGGCGGTAACCGAGTTTTACAAACAACTCGATGCCCTCATCGCCAAGCAACGCAACCCCCAGGTACCCGACATGAAACTCGAAGGCGCCATTAAAGCAGCCCTTCAGAAAAACCCAGACATCCTCGACGGGATCCAAAAGCTGAGCCTCACATTAGGACAAATGATCAGTGTGCGATCAAAGATCACTCCGCAGATTTCACTCACATCGGATTGGGGTTACACCTCGAGAGAGTTGAATCAAGTCGAAGTGGCCGGCGCGGACGTCACAGACCAATCGTGGAATATCAACCTGGAATTCAGTCAACTCCTCTATGATGGCGGCGCCACCGTTTCCCGTATTCGCTCGGCGATTGCCAGCGAGCACGGATCTTACTTTGAGCTTCGGGCCACCATAGACCAAGTGATCTCCGAGGTGAAAATCAACTTCTCCGAGATTGTTCTCAACCGCGCGCTCATCATCGCAAACCAACAGTCGGTGGACCTCCTCACCGAGCAATTGAAAGATCAACAGAATCGCTATGATGCCGGTACCGTGCCGCGTTTCAACGTGCTGCAGGCCGAAGTCGCGCTGGCCAATGCCAAGCCACCGCTCATCCAAGCCCACAACAGTTACCGCGTTGCCATGTATAGACTCGTCCGCCTGCTTGGAATGGATTATCCACCGGGCTTCCCCAGCGAGGTGCCCTTCAATATCGTCGGCAAGCTCGACTACAAACCCCGCACACTGGACCCCGACAAATCGATACGTGTCGCCGTGGCACGCAATCCAGGCCTGAAGGCTCAGCGCCAAAGTATTCTCTCCACCGCAGCCAAGGTCAACGAACAGGCAGCGGGCTACATGCCGACCATCCGAGCACGCGTCGCGCAAACTAACAACAGTGACATGGTCACCTCAAAACTTTCCAACGTGGTTTCGGGTTGGTTTTTTGGAATCAGCGGCACCTGGACTCTGTGGGACGGACTCTTGATCCATGGTAACATGAAGCAGGCGAAGGCCCAGCTCGATTCCTCAAAAATCAACTACGACAATGGGGTCCGAGAGGTCATACTTGAAGTACAACAAGCGATTTCCAACCTTCTTCAAGCCAAGGAAACTGTGGACAGCCAAGAAGCCAGCATGGTTCAAGGTGTCGAAGCCCTGCGTTTGTCCCAAGAGCGGCTCGACGCGGGAGCTGGAACACAGCTGGACGTCCTCAATCAACAAACCTCCCTCCTTCAGTCGCAGACCTACCTTCTCCAAGCCTACTTCAGCTATATCAAGGGGGTGGCGGAATACGAACGCACCCTCTCGCTCGACACTCGCTATGAGGAATTTTTTGATGACCCCCTCACCCGCCCCGAGGCCAAGCGCTTTCAAAATCTCAACAATCCGGATCGCCCGCAGCCCAATCTGCCTCGCGCTTTTCGGAAGAGCGACCCAATCAAGCCCATCCTAGAGGCTGCACCTAGGCCTATTCCCACCCCTAAAGCGAAGAGCAATCCCCCTGCCAAAACAATCAAGGGAAATTAGCATCCGCAACTCGATCGCCTCGATGGCCGATACCTTATGCCCCTTTGAGACATTTCCCAGCCTCGCGTTGCCAAACATTCGCGCGGCTTTTATCCAGCGCGCAACGGACGTCGATGTTCTAGCCGACCGGCAAGTCGCCCTTGACCGTCTGAAGTCGATCCATCTTTTAACCATCGAGAAAGCCGGCTTCGTAGACATGCCCTTAGCTCAAGCCGATCAAGTCCACAGCGCTCATGTCCGGATTGTGACCAAGGGGACGCCTTATCCCGTGCCGGACTGCGACGCCCTTGTCACTACCGAAGCGAACCTTTGCCTTGGCATTTACGTTGCCGATTGCGCCGCTGTCTATCTGGTGGACAAACACGCCCGAGGCATCGCATTGGCCCATTCGGGACGTAAGGGCACAGAGCTCGGCATCGTAACTCAAACCATCGAGACCCTCTGCAAAACGATTACAGCGATCCCAAGCGATATCATCATGCAAATTTCGCCCTGCATCCGCCCCCCCCACTATGAAATCGATTTTGCTGCCGATATCCGAGATCAAGCCCTGGCCGCCGGCTTGACAGAAATCCACGATTGCGGTCGTTGCACAGCCACGAATCCTGATTTGTATTATTCTTATCGCCGAGAAAATGGCCGCACCGGCCGCCATCTTGCGCTTATCGCGATAACCACTCCGCCGTTGTAATATCGCACACCTTGCGTTGACTTACCCTGCCCCGCACTTTAAGTAAAAGCCCGCCCTTATTATACTTCGTGTCTCAGAACGACGATTACATAGTTGAAATCCTACGTGACCTTGGAATGGTAACCCTCGCTCAAGTCGAGAATGCACGCTCCAACATGGGTCCCGACGGCCTTGTTTCTACCCTCGTTCAAAACGGCGTCATCTCCGAGTTGGATGTCGCGCGAACGCTTGCTGCGCAGAACAGCATGGAATTTGTTGACCTCGAAAATACGCAAGTCGATCGCAAACTCATTGATCTCCTAGATGCCGATGACGCACGACGGTATCAAGCGATCCCGATCGGGATGCGTGACGGCATTCTCATCATTGCACTCAGCGATCCCATGGCCATGCATAACATGGACGGGATTACTTACAAATTGCGTCGCGAGATCGAGTTTGTTTGTTCCACCCAGGAGGCGGTTAAAAAATTAATTATAAGGTATTATGGCGATGCCGATGACGCCGCCTCAGCCCTCCTCAAGGGAGTCACTCTGCCATCGGGCACGGAATCCAAGGAGGATGATGATGAAACCGAGAAAGAAGGGGATGCTCCAATCATCAAACTTGTTTCCCTGCTTTTACTTGAAGCCTATACAAACCGGGCCAGCGACATTCATATCGAGCCACTGGAAACGAAGCTTCGCATCCGTTTTCGCATTGATGGCGTTCTTCAAGAAATGCAGGCGCCGCCCAAGCGCTTGCATTCAGCGATAGTGAGCCGAATCAAAATCATGTCGCGCTCGATGAGCATAGCCGAAAGACGTCTCCCCCAAGACGGTCGCATCCAGATTCGACTTGGGGACAAGTCGGTGGACCTTCGCGTGTCGACGATCCCGACCGTTCATGGCGAAAGCGTCGTGATGCGAATTTTAGATAAAACCTCGCTCATGCTCGGCCTTCCCGACTTAGGCTTTCTCTCGGACGATCAAGCCAAGTTTGAGCAATGCATCGCCCTTCCCGACGGCATCATTCTCGTTACCGGCCCTACCGGCTCGGGGAAAACAACCACCCTCTATGGTTGTCTGAATTACATGAACAAGCCGGATCGCAAGCTCATCACGGTCGAGGATCCTGTCGAGTATCAGATGAACGGCATCAACCAAGTTCCGGTCAACGCCAGCATCGGCATGACGTTTCCCGCCGCCTTGAGGTCGATGCTGCGCCAAGCGCCGAATATTATCATGATCGGTGAGATTCGCGACTACGAAACGGCCAGCATTGCTGTGAATGCGTCTCTCACGGGTCACTTGGTTCTCTCCACACTTCATACAAATGACGCCCCGAGTGCTATCGCGCGTCTGGTGGATATCGGGATCAAGCCCTTCCTTGTATCCAGTTCCGTGCGGGCTGTTGTCGCCCAACGTCTCGTTAGAAAACTCTGCACTTTCTGTAGAGCTGCCGGAGAACTCACCGAATACGAGATGGCCGCCCTTCAGGTCGAACCAGGCATGCTCAAACAGGCCAGTGTCATGCGCCCCATCGGATGCGACAAGTGTCGCGGCAAAGGATTTCGCGGCCGGATGGGCATCTTTGAAATGTTCTTGGTCGATGACGAAGTGAGAAACATGATCAACAACAACGCCTCCACTATAGCTCTCCGCCAACGGGCCAGGGAACTCGGCATGCGCACGCTTCGCGAAGACGGTGTGCGCAAGGTTCTCTCCGGCATGACCACCGCAGACGAAGTCATCAGCACCACGATGTCGGATCTCGAATAAATCACCATGGATGCCCGTCTTGTCACCGATATTTTTCTAGAGCGCGGACTCATCACCGCGGAGACCGCAGAGCAACTTACCCACCTCTCGCAGACTGAGCACAAGCCGATCGAACAAACGATTTTGGACGCCCAGATCGTCGATGAAAGCGGATTTGAGCAAGTCCTAGCAGATGCTCTGGGAGCCGAAGCCTATAGCCTGCAGGAATTCAATCCGGATGCCTCCACATTGAGTCTCATTCCCTCTGGACTCGCTCGCCTTCACGGCGTTCTCCCGATAGCCGCTTCGGGCAACACTATTTTTGTCGCTCTCGTGGATCCATTGAATCCGCGCCCTATTGAGGATATTCGCTTCGCACTTGGACGAGAGATCGTGCAAGTCATTTCCTTTCCCTCTCGGGTTCAGAATCTGATTCGTGAGAACTACGGATCTGAAGATTCCAGCATTCAGGAAATCCTCGCCCAGCTCGACAGCGGTCACGATATCACCGTCGACCAAAGCGAGGCAGACACCTTCAATCTTCAATCGGTCACGGCGGAAGCCAATGCGGCCCCGATCATCAAGTATGTGGATCTCATCCTCGAAAAGGCCATCGCCGCGAGGGCCAGTGACATTCACTTTGAGCCCTTTGAGACCGAGTTCAAAATCCGCTATCGGGTGGATGGTGCCCTTTACGAAATGGATCCACCCCCCTTCCGCCTTGCCCTGCCTGTGATATCGCGCGTGAAGGTGATGTCGAATCTCAATATCGCTGAGCGCCGCCTGCCCCAAGATGGCCGTATCCAGCGAACCATCAATGGGCGCCAAGTCGATCTCCGCGTATCGACACTGCCTACTGCTTTCGGCGAGAGCGTGGTGCTACGTGTGCTCGACCGCTCGAGCGTGAATCTCGACTTAGAAACACTCGGCATGCCCGCCGAAACGATGGCCTATATCCTCGAGGTCATCGAAAAGCCGAATGGCATTTTTATCGTTACCGGTCCGACAGGATCTGGAAAAACGACGACCCTTTATTCCTGCTTACGCAAAATCAATACCATCGATTCCAAGCTTCTGACCGCAGAAGATCCGGTGGAATACGAAATCGACGGCATCATTCAGGTTCCCATCAACGATTCGATTGGACTCACGTTCTCACGCGTTCTTCGCGCGTTCCTTCGTCAGGATCCGGATCGCATCTTGATCGGGGAAACCCGAGATATGGAGACCGCCCAGATCGCCATCCAAGCCTCGCTCACAGGTCACTTGGTTTTCACTACATTGCACACAAACGACTCGACAGGCGCGGTGACGCGTCTGATGGATATGGGCATCGAGCCGTTTCTGATTTCAGCCTCGCTGGAATGCGTGCTCGCACAACGTCTCATCCGCAAAATCTGTACTTCGTGCCGCACGGCCTATGAACCGAGCGAACAAGTACTCGCCTCCCTTGGCTTGAGCGTTCACGATATTGGCGACAAGAGTTTCTATTACGGGAAAGGTTGTGAAAACTGCAACCAGACAGGCTACAAGGGCCGAAAGGGCATTTACGAACTCCTCAAAATCTCCGATCCGATTCGGGAAATGATCAATAATCGCACTCCTGGTATTCTCATTCGCCAAAAAGCCATTGAACTTGGAATGAATACCCTTCGCGAGGATGGACTCCGTTCCATTTACGAAGGACTCTCGACGATCGAGGAAGTCGTGAAATACACCTGACCGCCCCGCCGATTTGGCGAGGCGACCGAAGGTGATGTTGAAATGGGGGGGTTGCCTCTTCGTTTACGCGAAGATGGCTGTCGACTTCTCCGAACGCTTGCGGGCGTTGGCGTCGAGGATTTTTTTACGAAGACGCAGGGACTTCGGTGTCGCCTCGACATATTCGTCGGGGCCGATGTATTCCAAAGAACGCTCCAGGCTCATCTCGATCGGAGGAGCAAGTGAGATTCCCTTGCCGTCACCTTGACTGCGCATGTTTGTCAATTTTTTGGCTTTGCAAGGATTGACCGGCATGTCGTCCGGACGGGAGTTCTCGCCAATAATCATACCTTCGTAGATTTCGGCCTGTGCACCAATGAAGAGGCGACCGCGCTCTTGGATGGTAGCGAGAGCATAGGCCATGCTGATTCCAGCTTCCATGGAGACAAGCACTCCGTTTCCACGACTTGGAATGTCGCCCTTGTGGGAACCATATTCCTTAAAAAGATGGCTCGCGATGCCATGACCTTTGGTCACGTTGACCAGATCCGTCTCAAATCCGATCAATCCGCGTGTTGGGATGACGGCTTGAACGAGAACGCTGTGAGGATTGTGAACCATGTCAACGATCTCGGCCTTACGTCCAGCGAGGGACTGAAGGATGTCGCCGAGATTTTCGGAAGGAACGTCAACATAGAGGGACTCGAGTGGCTCAAGGACAGATCCGTCCTCGGCACGCTTGAAGATCACCTCGGGACGTGAGACGAGAAGCTCAAAGCCCTCTCGGCGCATTTGCTCTACGAGAATGGCAATTTGCATTTCGCCTCGGGCCTTCACATCGAAGTGACCAGCCACATCCGTGTCATTGACGATGATCGATACGTTGCCACGGGTCTCCTTGATGAGACGGTCGCGAATCTGGCGGGCGGTGAGAAGCTTGCCCTCGCGTCCTGCGAGCGGTGAGTCATTCACACAAATCTTCATCGAAATAGTAGGCGGATCGATCTCAACGAAAGGCAAGGCGTCACGCTCCTCTGTGTCGGTGAGTGTCTCACCGATAAAGACGTCTTCAAATCCACTGATGCCGACAATGTCGCCAGCCGAAGATTCTTCAACTTGGACTTTTTCAAGCCCCTCATGAGAGAAGATCGCTGTCACTTTGCCTTTTTCTTTTTTGCCACCTTGGTGAATACAAACAATCGTTTGCCCAAGCTTTACTGTGCCACTAATGATGCGGCCATAGGCGATACGGCCCAAGTAATCGCTGTAATCGAGGTTCGATACCAACATGCGGAAGAAATCCACCGTCGGCGCGGGTGGCGGCGGGATGTGCTTGATGATGGCCTCGTAAAGGGGCTCCATGCTGTCAGCGGCTTGACCCACCTCATTCATCGCGTAGCCCTGCTTGGCGCTGGCGTAGATGTGAGGGAAATCGAGTTGCTCGTCGGTGGCATTGAGCTCCATGAAGAGTTCAAAAACCATGTCGAGAACCTTGTGCGGACGTGCGTTCTCTCGGTCGATCTTATTGATGACTACGATTGGCTTGAGACCGTTCTCCATCGCCTTGCGAAGCACAAATTTCGTTTGGGCCTGTGGACCGTCATGAGAATCCACCACCAAAAGAACTCCATCTACCATTTTCATGATGCGCTCGACCTCTCCGCCGAAGTCGGCGTGACCGGGAGTATCCACGATATTGACGTGGTAATCTTTCCAACGGAATGCGGCATTCTTGGCGCGGATGGTGATGCCCTTTTCTCTTTCCAGATCCATCGAATCCATCATGCGCTCGTCGGTTTTTTGATTCACGCGGAACGTGCCCGAGTGCTTGAGCAACTGATCCACTAACGTTGTTTTGCCGTGATCGACGTGTGCGATGATGGCGATATTGCGAATTTTATCCATAAATGTGATTTCCTGCTCGTCGAGCGGGCACGGACTATGCTGGTAGACTGGGCTTATGTCAACAAGCCGAGTGCAAAAGGTTTAAAATAAATCAGGCACGACCGCCTAGAGTTTGGCAATTTCCAGTCGGAATTTCAGCTTATTGAAGCTCGAAGTTGATATTCACCGTGTAACCATCTCCCGCCCCGAGGCCGCCGGGAAGCGGATCAATACGGGACACGCGCTTGAGCGCCGCCAAGACGGATGTGTCCATAATCGGGTTTCCGCTGCCACGAACGATCTCGGCGCTGGAAATTGTCCCATCTTTCAGAATCCGAATCTTCACCGTGCAAACAAAGGATTTATTCTGCTCGAAAATCGATGTCGGCTGCTCCCACTGACTAAAAAAGCGGTCATGAATGAGCTCGTGATACCATCCAAATTGGTCGGCATTCCCACCTCCGCCTGCTTTAGCTCCTGTGCCGGTCCCACTGGTGGACGACCCCTTACCCTTGGAATCCGAGTCCGCTTTTCCTTTGGAATCTGTTCCGTTTTTGGATGAACCCGAAGCTCCCTTCGCCTTCGTTGCCCCATCGGCTTTCGGAGAGGAACCAGGTGAGGCCGCCGCTTTCGCTGAACCGCTCGGCGAAGCTTTCGGCGATGCCGCAGAGGCCGTCTTCGGAGAAGGTTTTGGCGCGGGTTTCGGCGATGCCTTCGGTGAAGGTTTTGGAGAAGCCTTCGGCGTGGGCTTGGGCGTTGGCTTGGGGGATGATTTTGGCGTTGGCTTGGGCGTTGGCTTTGGGGTAACTGAAGGGGTGGGCTTAGGTTTTGGCGTTGGCGTTGGGGTGGACTCCACGATATCGGATTTTTCGGGCGTTGGCTCAGGCGTTGGCTCGGGCGTTGGCTCAGGCGTTGGCTCAGGCGTTGGCTCAGGCGTTGGTTCAGGCGTTGGTTCAGGCGTTGGCTCGGGAGTGTCTTTGGATTCGGGGGCCGGTTCCGGTTCCTCTTCTTCGGCAAGCTCGGGGGCGCTACTGGGGGCGGCTGCGAACGAACCCGGATTCACCCAAGTGATATCGCCCTGCGGCTTTTGGGTTTCACGTTTGGCGAAATAGAGAATCCCAGCGATGAGCAGAATATGCAACCCAGCGATGAGTATCAGGTTCCGCCGAAATTGCGGATTTTCCATATTCAACGCGCGCCTTCGCCTTTTTTAGGGTCGTCCTTCAGTGTCATCACTCCGACTTTCGTTATGCCCACTCGCTGGAGGATATCCATCACGGCGATGAATTTTTGGATGGGTAGTTCAAAGTGCGGGCGCACAACAACGGCGGTGTCAGCTTTCTCGAGGCGCAACGCGGCCAGTCGGGATTCAAGATCCTCAGGCGTGACAACGTCATTATTCATTTTGAGGACATTGTTTTTATCGATCGAGATATTGAACGTTTCAGCGGGATTTGAGGCTCCGGCGGCCGTGGAGCTTTTAGGAACCACGAGGTCCATGCTGTTTTCGATCAGTGGCGTGGTGATCATAAAAATAATCAACAGCACAAAGACCAGATCGAGCATGGGCGTGATATTCAGCTCGGTAAGCGTGTGCAGGCTGTGTTTCGATGAATGGCGGCGCATGGGAACGAATTAAATCTAGGAGCGCCGGGAATCGCGGGTGCCGAAGTCCACATAACGATGCTCGATCTCGGAGGAGAATTCGGCAGCAAAATTATCGGCCTGCACGAGCAGGGATCGCATTGTAGTGACGAGAAAGTTGTATCCGAACATCGCGGGGATTGCGACGAGGAGACTGATGATCGTGGTAATGAGCGATCCGGAAATGCCGGGGGCCATCGCAGCGAGATTCGCGTTTCCGGCCATGGCGATACCGGCGAACGCATCCATCACACCCCACACAGTTCCCAGCAGACCGAGGAATGGCGCGCCACTGACGGCAGTGGAGAGAACAATCATTTGCGATTCCAACCTGAGTGCGGACTCCCCCACAGCACGCTCCATCGCGGCCTGAACCGCGCGCAACTGCGAGGGCGTGATCTTCTCGGCGGTTTTCAGCCGAGAGGAAAATGTCTCATCCACCTCGACGGATCCCAGCATTTGAAAACACAACTCGGTCGCTCCCGCCTCGTAGATGTCGTAGATATTCGACCCCTCGAAATAAATGTTTTTTTCGTAGATGCGGAGGGGTTCGCGATCCTCGTGAAAAATATCGTAGAAACGTTCGTTCTGGCGTTTGCAAAAGCCAAAGTAGCGGAACTTTGTCACCATCACCGACCAACTGAAGATGGAAGCCAGGAAGAGAACCGTAAGGATGGCCTTCCCCTCAAGCGTGCTTTCCATGAAAGCGTAAACAATTCCTGCGGCGATCATTTGTTACGTCTGCGACCGACCATCACCGCGCTTAGTTCATTCATCAACTGCATCATGGCTGATTAAATGACACCGCTCTGTCTGGAAAAGCAAAACGAATCTTTTGCCATCTGCGCGAATCGGGCTTTAAATGTTGTCCATGCTGATTTATCGCATCTTCGCCGCATTTATGTTCATGGCCGCCTGCCATCATGCAATCGCCCAAATCTCACCCCCTCGCGAAAACCCCTACGATCTGATCGGAAAAATCTTCCAGCCGTTCTGGGGCGTTCTTCTGTCCGAGACCAATGGAGAAAATCGTGCCGCCACATTGTCCCTCGAGATGTCCGCAGTCAGCGGGCGACTGCCGGAGAGCATGAATGGGGCGACACTCGCGGCTAATGTGCAGTTCCCCGATAAGGTCAAGCTGCAGGCACCGGTTCTTGGCGAGACGTTCACGGTCTGCCGGAACGGCAATGAAGTCTGGGCGACACCGGGCAGCAAGGTGAAATTTCTGATCTCGCAATTCCAAGTGGTTCCAAAAAAAACCGCCCCGCTGCATACTCCGTTCTTCCTTCCAATCACCCCTCAACAGGCGATTTTCCTTCCCGCCCTCTTTGCAATATCCCGACCGGATGTCGCCGAAGTGCAATCATGGAATGGTGAGGATTGCCGGGTACTGACAGTAGGACTGATGCCGGAACTGGCTCGCTCTACCAAAGCCGAGGATTTTCAGGCCCGAATTTGGGTGGCCGCTGGATACCATCCGCGCCGCGTTGAAGTGAAGCGCAAGGATTTTTCCGCCATCGTCGATATCCGTAGCCTCACATTTGCACCGTCACTTTCCTCATCGACTTGGCAACCCGCAGAGACGGACACCGATGTCTATCGGACAACGCCAGAGATGCTCGAGGGCCTTCTTTACATCGTGATGAATTCCCTCAAAACGAACGCCACTGACACCCCTTGGTTGACCACAAAATAGGCAGCTTTTGACTTTTTTGATCAGCTCCCGAATTTGTAAAGTGCAACGAGCGCCGCGCCGATTCCTTGCGAAAGCTCGCCCATACTCGCGGGGAGGATTTGTATTGTTTTTTTCTGTGCAGGGAAAAGCCATGGCTCGGCGGCCGCTTTGATCCCGCCGAGATAGCGCGCGCGAAATTCCTCCGTCGTCGCATGGGGATCGATGAGCCCCCCGCCGATTACGACAAATTCTGCATCCAATGCCAGCGAGAGGTTGGCAACATGAATACCAAGCGCCTTGGCCTGATAGTCGAATATTTCCAACGCCAGCGGATCCCCTTTCTGCGCAAGCGTGCGAAGAGAGAAGGCTTTTTCCTTCATCGTCTGCGGTGATCCATGGAACTCATGTTGGGGATATTTAGGCACTAGATGCTCCAGATATTGGACCAAACCCGAAATACTCGTATACGCCTCGAAGCATCCCCATGTTCTTCCACATCCGCAGGCAAACTCAGGCAACCCGAGTAAATGCAATGGAGCCGGCATGTGACCAGCCTCCATACCTGCAAATGTATCTCCATCGAGTGGCAGACCCTCTGGGTTAACATAAGCGGCACCAAGTCCGGATCCCGGCGCCAGCATGAGCACACCCGCTTTTTTTGTCCCGCGCACCTTGGCTGCCTCTGCCACGCCGCCGTAGTTGCCATCATTGCCAGTCACAAGCGGCACGTCTCGTCCGGCTTTTTGTTTGAGAGCGGCGGCGTAGTCGGAAAAGAAATCCCATCCGGCAAAACTCGCCGGGAGGTTCGCGGTGCGATCAAGTACGCCATACGATTGATAGGGACCCGGCAAGGCGAGCCCGACCGCTTTGACCTGCGCCCATGAAAGCTGGTTTTCCGCAAGGAATTTTTCGACGCCGGCAATCCATCCTTCCACGACGATTTTTGTGCCGTGCTGGGAGTTGGTACTACTCTGAGCGAGTTGCAGTGTGACTGGGGTGCCATCATCGTAAACACCACAGGTTTTGGAAGTCGTGGCCCCGCTATCCGTGCCGATAAAGATATCTCTCATGCTTCTGGAATGTTAAAGCGATTGGTATACCCCATCCACGACCCCAGCGGAAGCTCAAACTTCACGGTATCACTCGTTCTTGGAAACTTTGCGTGACTCGCTGAGCGACACCTCTCGTCCACCCATCACCTTATTTCTGGGTAGGGGCTTGCGAGTAATGAAAATGCGCGTATTGACTTCCGTGTCGTCGAAAAGCTCAACGATATCGCGGGAACACATACGGATGCATCCGTAGCTGACTGGCTTGCCAATATTGCGCTCTTCGGGTGTGCCGTGGATGTAGATGTATCGCTTAAAAGCATTTTTATTCGAGGCCTCCAAGCCTTCCAACCAAAGAATACGGGTCACGATCGGGTCACGACCGGGGGCATCCACCTTCAATACCTCACCCGTCGAGGCTCGACCCTTGAAAACCGTTCCCACTTTCACATTTTCACCAATCTTTTTCTTCACGCGCAGCAACCCGAGTGGCGTGGCATACGATCCGGGTCGGTCTCCCAATCCAAACTTCGAAGTCGAAACACGGAAAATGCGAATCGGCACCCCATCCCGGTAAATAGCCATTTTTTGATCTGCCGCACTGATCAGGATCTTCTGCTGTGGCACAACCTCGCAACCCGAGAAAAACAACGCCATCAATACGAGTGCCAAAAAAACCGACGCATTCCTGCAGGCCGGTTTTGCGAGAGACTGGTCGGCGGCAACGGAATTTTGATCCGGATGGAATTTTGCGCGTTGAGATAGGAAAAATGTGGACGTCATCGAGAGAAGGCATGCTACAATACACGACGCTGAAGCATTTCAAGAAATTGATAATCCTTGGCGAAATAATCTATCGATTTCGGGCATCATGAACACCACCCACCAATTAGAGAGCATTCTTCGGCTTGAGAAAAACGCCCACCTGCTGGAGAATTTTGTCCGTGCAGGTTTTACTGATGCCGACCTAGGAAAGTTGACCGATGCGGACCTGCTTCAAATTGGCGTTCATAAGATTGGAGACCGTCGCCGCTTGATGGCAGCATTGGCGGAGGCGGCACTTGCTTGTGAAGCGATCGCGCCACCGCCCCGCATGCCCACCGCCACGCCCGAGTCCCCCCACTTGAGCAGGGTCGGGCTTCCCTTCGTTCCCATCCCTGGATTTAAAACACTCGCCTGCATATGGCCGCTCCGCGTTTGTGATTACAGACTCTATTGCGATGAAAGAGGCCTCCCCTTTCCTGACCAACAAAACCCGACCGGCGACACCCATCCGGTGGTCAACGTTTCTTGGCGCGACGGGATCGAATTTTGCCTTTGGCTCACACTTGAAGAGCGAGCCGCAGGATTGATGGCGGAAGATCAATTTTTCCGTTTGCTGACGGACTTGGAGTGGAGTGCCTCCCTCGGCCTTCCAAACGAACCCGAATCCAATCCGGCCGAACGCAGCAAGAAGATTCCAGGTTATCCGTGGGGTTCGTCCTACCCTCCCCCAGCAGGATTCGGCAACTTCGATCGGACATTGAACGTGGATTTGTACCCGTTCACATCCCCAGTGAACGCATTCCCTCCGAACGATCTTGGCATTTACGATCTGAGCGGGAACGTCTGGGAATGGTGCATGGATAATTATAGTGCATCACTCAAATACCACACCATGCGCGGCGGTTCGTGGGATATCCAAGGCCACGCTCTCATGTCTTCGGCTCGCAATGCCAATGATCCCGACAGCAAGGGCTCCTGCATGGGCCTCCGCATCGCTTGGAGTAGTCAGTACCTCCTAGGATAAACCATCGTGATGGAAAATAGCCCCGCCTAACCTTACCAAATAATGACGCCACTGATTCTTGTTGTTGGTTTTCTCGGCTCAGGAAAAACCACCTTTCTTAAAAATCTCATGCCCGCCCTTGGTCTGGCCGAGATTCGGCCGACACTTTTGATCAACGACTACCAGAATGCCCGTGTGGATGCGGCCCAGTTTCAGAATCTCACCGAGGAAGTGAAAGCTTTGAGTGGCGACTGCGTCTGCTGCGGATCACGAGATGAACTCTTCAGCTTCCTTCAGGAGTTCAAGCATTCTCCGGGTCGGGTGATGATTGTGGAAACCAATGGCACAACTGATTCAGCCCACCTGATTGAGTCCTTGGCATTGGATCCGAGCTTAAAAAAGTTCAGCCACCCGATCCAACTCTCCATTATCGATGGCAAGAGGTGGCAGAAACGTTTTTGGCATAATTCCCTCGAGCGCGATCAGGCTAAGACAGCTTCACACATTTATATCTCGCGCAAGGATTCGATCGGCACGGATCGAGTTAAGGCAGTCGAAACCTCACTCATCGAACACGAAGTGCGCGGGACTTACACTGATCCCGTTGCCTTTGCAATGGAGCTAGCCACCATCGCCGCTTGTATTGATGACGAGCGTGACGGATTTACCGCTCCCCACGCCCATGGACACGACCACCACGAGGCCGCTGACCACCACTTTTCCTCGTGCGAGATTCCACTCCCGCCGCTGGTCGATCGCGCTCGATTCTGCGAATGGATCAGTCGCCTTCCCGAGGAAGTGATCCGCGCCAAGGGGCTTGTTGTTTTTAAAGATGATCCGCAGGAATTCGTCGTCTTTCAAAAAGTTGATGCCGCTGACGAGGTTCAGTTTTTCCCTGTTGGAAAATCTCCCCGCATCCAAACGCCATTGATCCTGCTCATTGGGCCGCAACTGCCCCAAGAGGTGCTCAATCAAAGCCTCGTCGAGCTGAACTCCGAAGCGTCAGTTTAATCTGGGATCATCCGGCTCTTCGGACAGCAGGTGCAAAAGGGGACTGGCCGCATGCATGACCTGCCGCCATGCAGGACCAGGGTTTTTCATTTCAATCCATTCCCGCGTCGGCGTGATGACAATCCAAGTATTTTCAGCTACCTCGCTCTCGAGTTGACCGGGTGTCCATCCTGAGTAGCCCGCAAAGACACGCAGCCCGTGAGTCCATCCCGGCATCGATTCTTCGTCAACGGGAGCGACAAAAGCACGGAAGGCGACCATGGAGGGATTCTCGCGCCACTGGAGACTGGTGAGCAACATCTGGCCGACATCGACTGGCCCACCATAATACACCGGTACATCTGCAAATTCGTTCACCTCTGTATCAATCGGGCGATTCAAAACAAACCCCATGGCTCCATCCTCTGGCGAGTGCTGAGAAACAAACACGATAGACCGACGGAAATTCGGATCCCGCAGGGACGGATGAGCCACCAGCAAGGAGCCCGTCAGGTTGGCATCGGCATTCATTTTCCAATGTAGGTGACTATTTTTGAGCCTGCTTTTCAAACAAGTAATGGCTCACCAGCCATTCATTGCCGCCCCGGAATCCCCAGAGCTCGGCGCAGGACATGAAAAACACCCTCCAATATGCACGCCATTTCGCCGTTTGTTCGCGTCCGTAAGTTTCAGAAAGAATCGGCGTTATCGACGCTTCGTTGGCATCCATTTTTTTCAACCATGCCTCGGATGTGCGTTGGTAGTGA
This sequence comes from Chthoniobacter flavus, assembly GCA_945903555.1. GTDB lineage: Bacteria > Verrucomicrobiota > Verrucomicrobiia > Chthoniobacterales > Terrimicrobiaceae > UBA967. The sequence continues at coordinate 331 of CAMDOJ010000013.1, read as the reverse complement.
GTTCCGCAAACACGCCAGTGCCCACGGATCGCAAGGTCATCCTGAAAATACAGCAACAGATCATCCGAGGGCATCGTCCCGCCCTCGAAGAAGTAGCGCGTGATCCAATCCGACGGATCGCTCCCCTCAAAGTGATAGGCAAATTCACGGTGGGTGAAGATGTGAACGAACAACTTACCGGCGGGCCTCAGCCATCGAGCCACCTTGCCCATGAGAAGTTGGTAATTTTTCATGTGCTCAAACATCTCGACCGATACCACGCGATCAAAACCACTATCACCCGCTTCAAAAATATTCATATCCACCGTGAGAATACGAACATTACTAAGCC
>CAMDOJ010000012.1 GCA_945903555.1 Chthoniobacter flavus | reverse complement strand
GGCTTTTTCGAACTTCCGACGATTGTGCCCTCGCTGAGTAGAAGTTGGCATTTGGATATCGCGGGTTCCATGGAAAGTTTGGTCCACCCCTCGGCAGTGGGATTGGAGGGTTGGGTTGCGAGAGTTTTTTTGGGGTCGTCCTCGACTTCCTGTGTGAGAAAAAAAGCGCCCTCGGTAACCACAAAATTGCAGGGATCTTGAAGGAATTCTCCGATCGTTAGCTTGGAATGATCCAAGACCTGTATTAACGCGCCATTCGACATGGCCAAGTCAACTCGGCCGTCTGTTCCGGTGAGTATGGTTGCATTAGCAGGAATCTTTTCTCCTTTTTGCAGTGAGCGAGGAGTGGCCCCTTCTTTTTCGATGAGGAGTGGGCTACCTGCGAGGTCGGCAAGGATCGTGAAGCCTGGTTCCAGTTTGGTAGGAAATTTGGCATCAGTGGATTGCGCAATCAGGGAAATGCCAAGCAGGAAAGCGAGGATCCAAAAAACGGAGAGAAATTTTGCGTAGGAGAACATATTTATCAAGGAACAAGCACACACCGATGCCTGCAACGGGCTCGATCCGCAACAAAAGAATACCACGGCGGCATTTTGGTTTGGGGCGAATTATGAGGGAATCACTCTAGGATTTGACTCTGCGACCCACAATAATCTTTTGGTCCATGATTTTTAGAATTTGGATCGGAGTACCTAAGGCGATGAACTCTCCCTCTGTGAGGACGTCAAAGTGCTCTTGGCCGATTTTGGCGCGCCCGGTTGGGTGCAGCGGCGAGGTGGCGATGCCTTCATTGCCCTCAAAAAGGGACGATGCCGTGCCTGTGGTCGAGATCGCATCTGCGAGCGAGGGGCCTGGAGCGAGATTTGCAGACAGAGAGAGCTTTCGAAAAAGAGGAAAAGCAGGCAAATAACGGGAAGCAAGACCAATGAAAATGCTGGCCAGCAAAATCGTGATGCTGAGATTTAACATCGGAGTAAGAAAAAAATCATAGGAGAATGAGATGGGTTGAGCTGGGTAGAAGTCAGCCATGGAAAGGAAAAGAGAGACCAGTATCATTGCGCCGCCGCCGAGAGCAACCACGAGAACACCTGGAAAGAAAATCAATTCCAAAACGATAAAAATGATCCCAAGAGCAAAGAGTGCGATCATTTCAAATCCGGTGAGGCCGGCGATGTAGTGGCCACCAAAAAAGAGCAAAAAGCAGATGGCCGAAATGATCCCGGGCACGCCAAATCCGGGGGCTTTCAATTCCAAGTAGACGCCAAGCACACCGCCTAGCAAAAGAAAGGGCGCGAGGACGGTGATCCACTGGGCCAGATTTTCAAACCCGGATGGCTTGGTCAAAACCAACTTGTCTGGAGAAAGGCCACACTGGGTCACCACATCGGAGACGTCTTTTGCGATACCGCTGGCTAGCAGTGAGCGGTCACCGATGAATCGCGTCGCCTCCTGTGCGCTCAGTGTGAGAAGAGATCCTTTGGGATTGATGATTTCACTGCCGATTTTGACTTCCTTATCTAGATTCATGAACCCGTCTACGAGTTCCGCATGGTAGCCGTTTTTCTGTGCCACGCTTCGAAAGTATCCAGAGTAATAGGAAACGATCTTGGCATTCATTGTCACTGGGATTTCCTGTCCCGATCCCGCCACTGGAGCGGCCGCTCCGATCGCACTCACGGGAGACATAAAGATTTTTTTTGTTCCTAGTGCGATAAGGGCGCCTGCGGATCCTGCGTTGGTATTTACGTAGGTGTAGGTGGGTATCGGGCTTTTCCCGAGCATTTGGACGATCTTTTCTGTGACTTTGAGGTCGCCGCCCGGAGTATCCATATCCAAAATCAGGGCAGCCGCCTTAGCAGATTCGGCATTCTTGAGGACCCGCCGAAGAAAGAAAAATTGGGCCTCACTGACTGCGCCGCTGACTGGAAGGACGACAATGGAGCCAGATTGGATGGGCTTTTCGGATGCAAATGAGCTCGATAAGGATAGTGCCAGAAGAAGAAAAAGAAGCGCGCCATTCATAGGTCTGAAATCTCACTCGCGCATGAGACCGTCGCAAGGTAATTTGAATGGGTGGGACTTATCTCCGAAGAAACTATCCAGCGCGTATCCGAGGCCAGCGATATCGTTGACTTGATCGGATCGTATTTCCCGCTCAAGCGCGCGGGGACGAGTTTTCGCGCAGTTTGTCCGTTCCATCAGGAGAAGTCCCCGTCTTTTCACGTGAATCCCGCCCGCCAATCCTTTCATTGTTTCGGCTGTGGAGCGGGTGGTGGGGTGTTGCGTTTTGTGATGGACTACGAGCACGTGGACTTCCCCTCTGCCGTGCGCAGGCTCGCTCAGCGCGCAGGAATCCCAATTCTTGAAGACGCCGCTTCCGCTGAGGACGGACAAAAGCAAGGTCAGCGTCAGCGTCTTCTGGCGATACACGCGGAGGCTGCCGCTTGGTTTCACAAGGCGTTAGTGAAATCTCCTGCCGGCTCCCAAGCGAGGGACTATTTGAAGTCGCGCGGCATCACCTCCGAGGTCGCCAAGTCCTGGCAACTCGGCTATGCTCCGGATTCTTGGGACGCTTTACTGGAGCATCTTCGTGGATGCCGCTTCACAGAAGGGGAGATTGTCCTCAGCGGCTTGGCTTCGTCGAAGGAGGACAAGCCTGGAGACAGAATCTACTGTCGATTCCGCCATCGCGTCATGTTTCCGATCTGCAATGATTACGGTGAGGTTATCGCATTTAGCGGGCGCACATTGGAGTCGGATCCTAAATCGGCCAAATATGTAAACTCGCCAGAGACGCTTCTTTTTACAAAAGGCAAAGTCCTTTATGGGCTGGATAAGTCGAAGCGTGATCTCATTGAAAAAAACACGGCTATTGTTTGCGAGGGTCAGTTGGATCTCATCTCGGCCTACGAGGCAGGAATTCGGCATGTTATAGCTCCCCAAGGGACGGCCTTCACGTCCGATCAGGCGCGACTATTGAGACGATATGTGGAAACGGTGCTTTTGTGTTTCGACTCGGACACTGCCGGAAAAAAAGCCACATCAAGCTCATTGCCATCGCTTCTTTCGCAGGGTTTGAGTGTGAAAGTTGTTGTGCTCCCCGCTGGAGAGGATCCCGATTCTCTCATTCGTCGGGATGGGGCCGCTGCTTTTCTGGCATTGGTCGGTGCGGCGGCAGATTATTTCGAGCACAGTCTGGAGGAGTCGATTTTGAGTGGGGAATTGAATACCCCTGCCGGAAAATCCAAGCTCGTTGGTCGCATTGCCCCACCGCTTGCGTTGGTTCAAGACGCTGTGCTTCGCGAGTCGATCATTGGCCGCATTTCCTCAAGGCTCTCTCTGCCCCACGCGGTCATTCGATCCGCCATGAAAGCCCCCAGACCAGAATCTGGAAACGAGAGGGGGATGGTACCGCTTGCTGAGCCGGTGGAAAAAATCACGCTTTCGGCCGGGATGCATATGCTTTGCCAGATCGCGCTGGCGAGTTCGGACGTGCGAGAGTGGCTCCGAACACAAGGGCCTGCTGTTGCATTCGAGCCCGGTGGAGCTTTGGTGGACAAGCTCACGCAGGCCGAATTTGAGGGTGGCAGCACCACACTGCCGACATCGCTTCTTTCGACACTAACCGCTGCGGAGGAGCGCATGATTTCTTCGCTCGACACACGTCGTTCTATGCCGGCTCCGCTCGAGCGTGCCAAACTGACATGGCAGGGACTTCTGATCCAGCAATTCACCCAAAAGATGGAAGGACTCAAAAGTCAACTCATCGATCCATCCGTTTCTGTGGTGGAACGGGAAAAAATTCAAAAACAAATACTTGACCTTAAAATCCGCGTGGCTGATGTTCAGCGGCCCTTCTGAACTGGCCTAACTGAAAGCAGCTTGAAAACTAAAACCATCTCTTCGAAGAGCCAATCCCGCTTGGCATCTAAATCCAAAACCCAAACTCCACCTGCCAAAGCTTCCAAGCCGGCTGGTGCAAAAGCCAAACCTAAAAAACAGGTTAGGCCTGATGTGAAGGTTGTTGCCAAGAAGTCGCTTCCATCAAAGCCTCAGGCTAAGCCCGCGCCGAAAGCCGCCGCTAAGCCCGCGCCGAAAGCCGCCGCTAAGCCTGCGCCGAAAGCCGCCGCTAAGCCCGCGCCGAAAGCCGCCGCTAAGCCCGCGCCGAAAGTTGGAAAGCCTCCTGAAGAACACGGTTTCAATAAAAAGCCGACACTCACCAGCAAGCAACTCGCCAAGGAAACCAAGGCAGCGAAGGCTTTGCTTTTTGCATCCCCTTCGTCTGGGCCACTTGATATTCCCAAGCTGATTCAGGATAAAGTCCGCGAATTGATTAAGCTCGCAAAAGAGCAAGGTTACGTCACTTTTGAAGATCTGGATGAGCATCTACCAGAAGGGGTTAATAATCCCGACCATATTGATGCCATTATCACCCAACTCCGTGGCGTCGAGATTGAGATTATCGATTCTTCGGATGTCGATCGCGTCAAAGAAGTTCGTAAAGACAACGAAGAGGAGGAAGAAAAAGAAGAAAAAGCCGACTCCAAACTTGATATTCTCGACGATCCGGTACGAATGTATCTCAAGCAGATGGGACAAGTTCCCCTTCTGACCCGTGAGCAGGAGGTAGAAATCTCCAAACGCATCGAAGATGCGGAGCTCAAAGTTCAGGAGTTGCTATATGGTTTTGGTTTTGTAGCTCGAGCCCACATTGATCTCGCCCAGAAACTCATGGACCAGCGCGAACGCTTCGACCGAGTCATTCTCGATAAAAAAATCGAGAGTCGCGAAAGATACATGAAGTTGCTTCCCCGTCTTTGCCAGCAGGTGAAGCGTCAGACGGATGCCGTTTCCCGTATTTACTCCGACCTCATGCTTGTCAGTGGACCTGCTCTGGAGAAACGCAAAAAATTTGAGCGGTCTCTTCATACTCTCCAAAATCTCTACCCCAAATTTTTCTACAAACAAAAGATCATCGAGGATTTCGTTCAGTTGGTGGATGACAACCATCGTGCGCTTCAAAATGTGCAGAAGGAACTCGCCAAACACGCGAAAGATCCCAGCCCAAAACTTCGTCGTCAGCATACAGCGGAGGTAAAAGAGATGCAGAAGCGTTTCTGGCTTTCTCCCTCGGAGTTGACTGCCAACCATGACCAACTCAATGTTTGGCACCGCCGAGCATTGAAGGCAAAGACAGAAATGGTCGAGGCTAACCTTCGGCTCGTGATTTCGATCGCAAAAAAATACACCAACCGAGGGCTCTCCTTCCTTGATTTGATTCAAGAAGGCAACATGGGCCTGATGAAAGCGGTCGAGAAGTTCGAATACCGCAGAGGATACAAATTTTCCACCTATGCGACATGGTGGATCCGCCAAGCGATCACTCGTTCGATTGCCGACCAAGCCCGCACCATTCGTATTCCGGTGCACATGATCGAAACGATCAACAAGCTCATCCGCGTACAAAAACAACTCGTTCAGGAATACGGACGCGAGCCCTCACCAGAGGAAATCTCGGACGAAATTCAGTTGCCGGTAGAGCGTGTGCGTGCCGTTCTCAAGATGGCCCAGCAACCGATCTCTCTTCAAGCACCAGTGGGTGATAGCGACGACACCAGCTTCGGTGATTTCATCGAGGACAAAGGTGCAGACAATCCTGCCGATATGGCAGCGATCGTTTTGCTGAAGGATAAAATCAAAGACGTCCTCGACAGTCTCACCGAGCGTGAGCGACAGGTCTTGGAGCAACGCTTCGGTTTAGTAGACGGCTACAGCCGCACGCTGGAAGAAGTGGGTCGCCAATTTAAAGTTACTCGTGAGCGTATCCGCCAAATTGAGGCCAAGGCGCTTCGCAAGATGAGGCATCCAACCCGCATCCGCCAGTTGGAAGGTTTCCTTGATGCCCACGAGGTGTGATTTTTTTCGCAACTTTTCAGCTAAACTGGGGTTTGATTGATTGTGAAATTAGAATCGAATGAAAATGACGCCCTATGGAGGGCGTTGGGCGAGGCGACACGCCCTGCAGTGTCACCTTTTTTTGCCAGGAACGTTTTGCGTGCAACGAGGCAGTCAGCCTGTCGTTCTGCTTTCCTGCCCGACTTTTTACTTCGGTGGATCGGCGCTCTGGCATTCTCTTGTGTGACGGTCGGTTTTTTTGTCTCACTGGCTTATTGTCCTCAACAAATAAGTCGGAATTCGGATTTCGTGGAGATTTTCGATATCGTCGCAGGGATAAACACGCTTGCGCCGATGCAGGAAATAACGCTCGCTTCACTAGCTTCCCAAGGGGAAGGGTTGTAATTCGAGTTTACCCTCACTCTCGAGGGCTTTCTTAAGTTGGCGTTTGTATTCCAGACGTGGGATATCTCTTGCTCCAAATGTGGCCAAATGGGGAGTCACCCATTGGAGATCAAGAAGGGAGAAGCCACCTTTTTGCATCATCTCAACTAGGTAGCAAAGCGCGACTTTCGAAGCGCCGCCCACACGGTGGAACATGGATTCTCCGAAGAAGGCCGCACCGATGCTCACCCCATAAAGTCCGCCAGCGAGTTGGCCCTCCCTCCAGATTTCAACAGAATGGGCGTGACCAGTTCGATACAGCTCCACATAGCTTTGAAAAATGCACTCGTCGATCCATGTTTCTTCGCGATTCGCACACGCGATCATCACTTCCTCGAATTCCGTATCCAAGCGCACTTCCCAAAGCGGGTCGCGAAGCGTTTTTTTGGTGCCATGGGGAATCCGGAACTCCTCAAGCGGGAGGACGCCGCGAGGATCGGGATCGTAGAGCCGGATTTCATCGTCCATCGCCATGGGAAAAATCCCTTCACGATAGAAATCCAGAAGCATTTCGGGTGGAATCATGTTTGCCATGGCGGAGTGAATGATTATGTTAACAAGCTATGAAAAGCGTGATCTTTTTTTTAATGCTTCTAGCGCCCTTTTTTTTAACATCCTGCGCTGTTTCCGAGCAGAGCGTCGGGGAAGTGGGTGAAAAATTCCAAGAGGGTATTCAAGGGCGGGGCACCATCATTCCTCACAGTGCCACTACAGATACTTTCGGCCCCGAGTTCCGTTAAATCTTCTCATGGCTACTAAACCTGCTGGGGATAAAATCCTCATTCTCGATTTTGGATCGCAATACACTCAGGTGATCGCCCGCCGAGTGCGTGAGTGCCAAGTCTACTCCGAAATCATTCCTTACACGACGAAGGCCGCCGCCATCGCGAAGCTCAAGCCGGCAGGAATCATCCTTTCGGGTGGTCCCGCGAGTGTTTATGCACCGAAGGCGCCGCAGGTCGATCGCGCCATTTACAAGCTCGGCATTCCCGTGCTTGGTATTTGCTATGGCATGCAGCTCATTGCTCACGGGCTTGGCGGTAAGGTGGAACGTTCCACAGAGCGTGAATACGGGCCAGGCAAACTGAAGGGGGATCCGAAGTGCGCGCTATTCCACAAGCTCCCTGCCACGCTAGATGTCTGGAACAGTCACGGCGATAAGATCACCCAAATGCCCGTTGGATTTCGTCCTCTTGGTCGAACCGAAAACTCGCCCCACGCCGTCATTGGCGACACCGAACGCAATATCTACGGGCTGCAATTTCATCCAGAGGTTGTCCACACGCCGCGCGGAAGCGAGATTATCGCAAATTTTGTTCACCGTATTTGTGGGTGTAAATCGAATTGGACGATGGAGTCCTTCATTGACCGGACCTGTCGCGAGATTCGCGAACAAGTGGGCGATGGACAAGTCATCTTGGGATTGAGTGGTGGGGTCGATTCTTCCGTTGCAGCGGCACTGATCCACAAGGCCATTGGCGACAAGTTGACCTGCATCTTCGTTAATAATGGTCTTCTCCGAGCCAATGAGGCTGCCGCCGTGGAAAAACTCTTTGCTGGGGAATTTCGTATTCGGATGCGCACGGTTGATGCTTCCGATCAGTTTCTCAAAAAACTCAAAGGCGTTACCGATCCCGAAAAAAAGCGCAAGATCATCGGCGCCGAGTTCATCAAAGTTTTTGAAGCCGCCGCACGTGATCTCAAGAAATCAAATCCTGGACACTACCGCTTTCTCGCACAGGGAACTCTCTATCCCGATGTGATCGAGAGCGTCTCGATTTCCGGAAATCCTGCTGCATTGATCAAGAGCCATCACAATGTGGGCGGCCTTCCCGAGCGCATGAAGTTTGAACTTGTCGAGCCCCTTCGCCAACTTTTCAAAGACGAAGTCCGTCGCGTCGGAGAAGAATTAGGACTCTCGAAAGAAATAGTCCATCGCCAACCATTTCCTGGGCCCGGTCTCGCCGTTCGAATTCTCGGCGCGATCGATGTGGAGCGTCTCCGAATCGTACGCGAAGCCGATGCCATTGTTATCGATGAAATGAAAGCTTCGGGCTGGTATTACAAAGTCTGGCAATCCTTCGCTGTCCTTCTGCCCGTTCGTTCCGTAGGAGTGATGGGCGATGAGCGCACCTATGATTACACGATCGCTCTTCGCATCGTCAGCAGCCATGATGGTATGACGGCTGACTGGGTTAGGATGCCGCACGAGCTTCTCGCGCGGATTTCTGCGCGAGTCATCAATGAGGTGAAAGGTGTAAACCGAGTTTGCTACGATATATCCAGCAAGCCGCCGGCCACGATCGAGTGGGAATAGGCTAGTGGACGGGGCTCATGGTAGCCCTATAAAGAGAGGCGGGATTTCATACTTTTACGCCGTCAAATAGTCTATTGGCACTCGGTTTAAGGATGGGACTCCTTTTGCGAGTGTATTGAAACTTTTCTATTTTAGAGTGAGGGAGGTATGAAGTGATCTCCCCTTTCCACGCAATCGGCCTTGCCAGCGTTGCAGGGGGGTGGTTTCGTAGATCGCAGAATGGCAATACCGGACATATTTTCGGCAGAAGACCTGCTCACAACGCCGGCCTTGTTTGCGAGCTTCGAGCCTCCAGTGCGTCTAGCCGTGATCGGTGATCCTATTGCCCATTCGAGGTCGCCCGCATTTCAAAATGCGGCACTCGATGCTTGTGGCATTCGGGCTGCATACACGCGCCTTCATGTCCCGCCATCGCGGTTCACTGAGGTGCTTCGCGCCCTTCCTCGCGCTGGCTTTCTGGGAGCAAACGTCACGATCCCACACAAGGCTTCGGCTCTGGTTGGGGTGGATGTGGCGGATGCTTATGCGAGAGCCTCTGGCAGCGTGAATACGATCGTCGTCAGCGGTGATAAGCTCCATGGCTTCAATACGGACGGCCCCGGGATTTCTAGGGCGATTCGCGAGGAGTTTTCATGTGATCTTCGTGATCTTCGTGTTGTTCTTCTCGGCGCCGGTGGTGGGGCCGGTCGCGCGATTGCCGTGCAATGCGCGATGGAGAAGTGCGCCCGTCTCGTCTTGGTGAATCGCACTCTCGAAAAGGCTCAACTTTTGGCAACCGAACTCGCTCCCTACTTTCTCTCGGAGCCGACTTCAGGGTCTCTCGATCGTGTGTGTGCAATCACGTTCGAGGATGGGGACCTTCGACGTGAGTTGGAAAATGCCGATATCCTCATCAATGCTACCTCCCTCGGAATGAATCGCTCCGATGGGCCAGTCGTTCCAGCTTCGCACCTCCATTCGAACTTGTTGGTATACGATACGGTCTACACGCGCGGTGGATCCAGATTGCTTGATGATGCCGCCGCCGTCGGGGCGCGTGGGGCGAATGGGCTGGGAATGCTTCTCCACCAAGGAGCTCTCGCATTTGAGATCTGGTTCAACCGTCCAGCTCCACTTGCAGTGATGCGGCAAGCTTTGCTTGCCCATTGAAGACGCTTCGCCATCGGGCTTGTGGTCGTTTTTGCCGAGAATCTCTGTCAGATTCTGCCGCATTCGTATCGGTAGTAGGAATCCGTGGGTGGAATATGTGCCTCCACTTTTTACGCCTGTGCTCGGTGGCGGTGTGTAAAACCCACGGATTTCGCCTTATGGTTTGTTCTTTTTGAACATTGGCACTGTTGATGCTGTCAATTCTTACAGAAAGCGAAGCCATGAAAAACTACTACAAAAAAATCAATAGCACCAAATACTCGCTCGGTGAGCTGATCTCGATAGTCGGTTCCTGCGCGAAGAATAGCCGTGAAACAATAGCAGCGATGGTTGACCTGCTAGAGAGCGGTCGTGTCGTGATACGCGAAAACGGGCAAGTCCGTCGAGTGCGTGTACAACACGCGAGGTAACACGCCCTCAACCGAATGTTCGGGGTGAAGCGTCGACTGGGGTGGGAGGCGCGCATCCCGACTCGGCTGCGATGCGTTTCTCTGAAACGCGCGACTTTCTCGCAATCTTAATGGGTCATCTGACCCAGAACGATCTCGATCGCGGCTGTGGCATCGGGGGCAATGAAGTCGGCGCCTGCGGATAAGTGGTTTTTCCCGTAGCCTGTTTCCACAAGGATCGTTCGGCAACCTGCTTTGCACCCGCAAAGGATATCGATATCTTTATCCCCGACCATCCATGATCTCGCCAGATCGATGCCGTGGTCGATTGTGGCCTCGTCGAGCATTCCTGTGCCCGGTTTGCGGCGGTGAGTCGGATTTGCCGGGGCATCTGGGCAAAAGTAGACCGCGTCGATCAATCCATCCAATTGTCGCCCCAGTTCGGCATTCACTGCCTCATATTGGACTTGGGTTATTTTTCCCGAAGAAAGCCCGCTCTGATTGGTGATGATAATAGTCATCCAACCTGCGGCACGCAGGCGGGCGAGTCCAGCAGCGGCACCCGCGATGGCTCGCACGTCGGCAGGATCATTGCAGTAATCCACCTCCTCCATGAGGGTTCCATCTCGGTCGAAGAAAACAGCCGGTCGGTTAGGCATTTTTACGAAACGCGTTTTGGAGTTCGTGGGCGGTGAGGGTGGCTGTGCCGAGTTTGGCAACGACCACACCGCTGGCGTGGTTGGATATCTCTGCGGCTTCGGCGGGAGTTGCTCCAGCACAAATCGCTAGTGTATAAAGAGCTATTGCCGTGTCTCCTGCGCCAGATACATCAAAAACCTCCCTCGCGCGCGTCGGCGTATGATAGGGAGCGGCTTTCGCTTGAAAGAGGATCATTCCGTGTTCACCCAATGTGATCAGCAAGCCCGGAAGGTTCCATTTTTGTAAAAGCTGATCGCCGACCATTTGGAGGGCCTTATCAGAAAGGGGCTCTGAAGTGGCTCCGGGATCGCGGAGTCCAGCCATGGCGAATGCCTCAAGTCGGTTAGGTTTCAAAAGATCAACCCCAGTCCAATTCAGCGGGTTCAAGGGATTCGGATCAGCCGAGATGAATTTGCCTGACTCTCTGGCTACGGCTGTGACGCGATCTTTTAGGCGCTGAGTGAGAAAGCCCTTTCCGTAATCCTCAAAAATAATCGCATCGACAGAGGGGAGTAGGGCTGTGACGACCTCGTAGGCTTGGTCGATGATCGCCTCGCTGACCACGCCGCGTTGCTCTCGATCCACGCGAACGACCTGTTGTTGGCGGGCGACGATGCGGGTTTTAACAATAGTCGGGCGCTCTGGATCCGCCACCAGTGCATCGGTTGCGATTCGTTCCACCCCCAGAAGGTCTCGCAATCTCCCCGCGTGAGAATCCGTTCCGACAAGTCCACAGAGATGAACCCCAGCACAGAATGGCCTAAGATTACGCGCCACATTGGCGGCGCCACCTGGGTAGGAGGATTCTTTGACCACCTCGACCACAGGCACCGGGGCCTCGGGTGAGATGCGAGATACTGTGCCCCAGACAAACTCGTCCAGCATCACATCGCCAACCACAAGTAAGCGACGGTCGCCCGCCACGCTAAGAAGATGTTGTAATCTGTCGGGTTTCATTCCAAGTTGTAGGCGAGTTCTAACCTGAGCTCGCCCGCACAACAAAGCTCAAATTTTGAAAATGCCGAATATCCTGAAACCTGTGGTCGTCGCGATCCTATTTGCGGCCGCTTCTGGATTGAATGCCGAATCGATACCTGATGCGGTTGACCTATCTTCTTTTCCTGCCAAGGCGATTGACGACGTCGTCGTTCCCGTGCCAAGCGAAGTTTTCCTCGTTCTCGACAAGCTCGGGAATCCCAACTGGCGGGGAGAAATGCGCGAATCCCTCGGTCGCCAAACTGGTAATCGGGCGCAAACGGCCTTGCTTTTAGGAACCGTCATCGCCGAGGGCTTTGTTGCCGTCGAGGCGGAAGATCCTGAAAAAGTAAAAGATATCGGTCGGCGCGTTCTATCCCTTTCAAAAGCCATCAATGTTGAAAAAGCCGTATTGGAGCGCAGTAAAAGCATCATAGACAAGGCTGATTTGAAGGATTGGAAAGCGGTGCGCAAGGAGTTCGATGGGGCGCTCCAAGACGTCAAGGGGGCCATGATCGAGTTGGGTGATGGAGACTTGGCTCAACTTGTAAGCGTGGGAGGGTGGATCCGCGGAACGGAGGTGCTCACCTCTATTGTGCGCAAAAGCTACACCACCGATGGTGCCGAATTATTGCACCAACCCGCTCTCGTGAGCTTTTTTTCCAAAAAACTGGAATCCATGTCGAACCGGCGACTGGCCGATAATGACCTCGTGATCCGAATTCGAAAAATGCTGACCAGCATACGACCGCTTATCGGTGATGAAGATGGCGCGCCAATTCCTGCCGAAAATGTGAAAAAAATACACCAACTAACCCGCGACATTGTTGTGAGTATCACATCGCAGGAGTCTTGAATTTTTTGTGAAGAAAATCCTTCCCGTCATTTTACTCACGCTCGCTCTCACCAGTGCCTTGGCCTATGTGGATGATGCTCTTTCATTCGCCCAAGAGGCCTCTCTTCCTTATGTCAAAAAGGAGTTCTCTGTTCGTGAGGACGCTTGGGGTGGTGATCTCGCCGTGAAGGAACAGCAGGCCATGCAGGCTCAACTTTTCAAGGGCAACGAATATTGGTTTTGCCTCGGCACGGACGTTAAAGGTGCGGTTCTCACTGTTAATGTCTACGATTCAAAGGGAAAATTGGTGAATGTGGAGACTAGGCGCACCGGACGACTTTCCGCCGTGCGTGTCGTTCCTCCAAAAACCGGTTCCTATTTTGCCATCGTTACCGTTGTTAAATCTCCCCAAGAGCGTACTGGTTGGGCTTTGGTTTACGCCTACAAGTAGTTCCGCGATCATTGGAAATGGAATCAATAACCTTGGAATTCGAAAATGCCCGGACGGCCCAAGCCCTCCACGGCAACGATCCGCGTCTCCTTCATGACCTTGAGGCTCGACTGCAAGTTCACGTCACTTCGCGGGACGGGTGGATCCGCATCGAAGGGGAGGCCGCGTCCCTCGCGCGTGCGCGGGCCGTTTTCAATCAACTGCACGCCGCCTTGAAGAGTGGCATTTCTATCCATCGCCATGAGTTCCATCATGCGCTTGAGTCGGTCGCAAGCGATGGCGCCGCGGAATCGCTGCAAAGCCTCATCGATACGCGTATCCATTGCTCCCCTCGCAAGCCACCGGTCGTTCCTCGTACGGCTGGACAGAAGTCCTACGTGCAGGCGATCAATAGTCACGATATCACCTTTGGAATTGGTCCGGCTGGCACAGGAAAAACCTACCTTGCCGTTGCATCGGCCGTTGCCGCTCTCAAGCAGGAAAAAATCAACCGCATCATTCTCACTCGGCCTGCTGTTGAAGCGGGAGAGGCGCTTGGCTTTCTGCCCGGTGATCTTGAGGACAAGATTCTCCCTTATTTGCGACCGCTCTATGACGCCCTAAATGACCTTCTGGATGCCGACGAGTTGCAAAAATTAATGGATCGCAACATTATCGAAATTGCTCCGCTGGCGTATATGCGCGGCCGTACGCTGAGCAATTCATTTGTGATCCTCGATGAGGCACAGAACACAACCGCCGAGCAGATGTTTATGTTTCTTACCCGTATCGGCATGGGCTCGCGCTGTGTGGTGACGGGGGATGTCACTCAAATCGATCTTCCCCGCAATAAATTGAGTGGGCTAGTCGAAGCGGTCGGTGCCCTGCGTGATATTTCTGGCATCGGCATGCATTTCTTCACTGAGAAGGATGTCGTCCGCCACCCGCTCGTACAGGCGATCATCCTTGCCTATAAGGATCACCGAGGATCTCGCGAAAGCAGAATTTGATATGTTTGGACTTTTTAGACGTTGGCGACTTGTAGGAAAGGGATTGGACTGCGGTAAACGCCGCCGCACCATCGAGGAGAGTGATTTTCTGCAAGCGCTGCAATCCGGTTGGACCGTTCGTTCGATCCTCTTGCTGGCATTCGTGGTCGGGCTAGCGGGATTGATTTTCTCGGGTCAGCAGGAAGAGCCCGCCAAAAAGTTCCTCCTCTGCGTCCTTATTTTCATCACAGCCATCGCCCAACTCTGGATCAACCATCCTCACACGATGCGCGCCAATTCGAAGCTATGTATGCTTTTGGGGGTTCTTTTCGCGCAACTCGCCGTCATCAAGATTATTCTCACACAAGCGGCTTCAGGCAATATCGACCTCCAACTCGCTCCGTTGCTGGTGCCCTATGCCTTTGCGCCGCTGATTTTATCTGTCTTGCTCGGACGCAACCACGGGATCTATGCGGCTGTATTTGCGAGTCTCTGGGGGTCCCTCCTCGCTGGGAGAATCGATCCGGTGTTTCTGGTTATTTCGCTCATTACGGGTTTTATCGCCGTTTTTGTGACGCACCAAGTTCGTCGTCGCAGTCGTTTAGTGCGCGCTGGTATCTATGTCGGATTAGCCACTTGGGTCTTGGCGGCCACCTTTGGACAGATCGGCCCGATCGTTTGGGAAATGCCTTCTCAAACCGATTGGCGGATGATTGCTTGGCAGAGCGTCTCCGCGATTTCCATGGGCATTGGCACCGCCATCGTTGTGAGTGGCATTCTGCCCATCCTTGAGCATCTTTTCAAAATCACCACCGAGATTTCTTGGCTGGAGATGAGCGACCTGAATCATCCGATTCTTAAGCGATTAAGTCTAGAAGCGCCCGGCACCTATCACCATAGCCTTGCTGTGGCCAATCTGGCGGAGGCTGCCGCGGAGGTCGTGGATGCCAACCCGACGATCTGCCGCGTCTCTTCGTATTTTCACGACATCGGCAAGCTCATCAAGCCCCAGTATTTCACGGAAAACACCCATCACGATCACAACCCCCACGATGATCTCACGCCGACCATGAGCGCACTCATCATCGTTGCTCACGTGAAAGAAGGGGTAGATCTGGCCCTCAAAAACCAACTTAACTGCGAGATCGTAGATGTGATTCGCCAACACCATGGCACATCAGTGGTTTCCTATTTCCACCAGCGCGCCCTCCAACAACAACAAGATGCCCGCCTCGGAGGGAAAATAATGAACATGCGCGAGGATGATATTCCCGATGTCAGTGAGGAGAGTTTCCGCTACCCTGGTCCACGTCCTCAAACAAAAGAAGCGGCGCTTGTATCCCTCGCGGATTCGATTGAAAGTGCTTCGCGCAGTCTAGATCGGCCGACACCTCAGAGAATCGATGACTTGGTTCGGCAGATTATCAAAGAGCGCTTGTCCCAAGGTCAACTCGACGAGGCTCCGCTTACTATTGCCGAGATCTGGCGCGCTGCTGAAAGTTTCCGTTTTTCACTCGTGAACATGCTTCACGCCCGTATCGCCTACCCGAAGCGACCAGAAAGCGGAACGGCGGCGAATTCGAAGCGTGAGGAAAAATCCGCAGCTTAGGGCTCATCGGCTATGGAGAAATCGTCACTGCCCGATCTCCATTTCGCACATCGTCAGCGCGCAATCGACTACGACAAGCATTTAGTGGAGCAGATCGCATGTGCCGCTCTACCTGCCTGCCTTCAGATCGCTCAAAAAGAGCAAGCTCCCCTTGCGGCATTGAATTCGGTGGAGATCTCGATCCTCGGCCCCCGGGCCATGGCCCGCGTGCATCGCGATTTTTTGGGGATCGCTGGAGCGACGGATGTGATCACTTTTCCTTACGGAGAAATTCTCGTTTGCGCATCCATCGCTGAGGAACGGTCGCGCGAATTCGGTAACACGCCGACCATTGAGATCGCCCTCTACGTCATTCACGGGCTTTTGCACCTCTCAGGTCTCGATGACATTGAGCCCGCCGATGCTCTTCAAATGGCCGAAACCCAGCAAAAAGTCCTCGAGGCAGCGAGGGCGGGAATGCTGGCGCACTGATCAATGCGATCACCCAACACCGACGAAGGAAGATTGTTTTTTGGGGCGGAAAATCAGGCTTCGGCGCGAAGACGGTAGAACTCGTAGCTGTCCACAAGGGCAAGCCAGCTGGCCTCAATGATGTTGTCCGACACGCCCACCGTTCCCCAGCTGCTCTGGCCATCTGTCGAGACGATGAGCACGCGCGTGCGGGCAGCGGTGCCTCGGGTGCCGTCAATGATTCGCACTTTGTAATCGGTGAGACGCACAGAGTCGATCCAAGCATAGAATGGTCGCAACGCCTTGCGCAGAGCGGCATCCAGCGCATTCACTGGCCCGTCACCTTCCTCCACCGTGTATTCAGCGACCCCTGAAACTTGAAGTTTCACTGTGGCCTCGCAGGTGGTGAATTGGTGGTCGACAGATTGGCGGTAGGAGCAGTGGTATTCCTTCAGATCGAAGAGAGGTTTGTGCTGCCCGATCGTGCGGCGGATGAGAAGGTCGAATGAGGCATCGGCAGCCTCAAACTCGTAGCCAATCGATTCGGATTCTTTCACTTTTTTCAGAATCGCGGCTACCTCTGGCGCCCCTTTTTGAAGGGCGAAGCCCAACTCTGTCGCTTTTGAGAGAATGTTACTCTGGCCCGCCATGTCGGAAACAAGAATGGTCTGCGAGTTGCCCACCAAGCCCGGACTCATGTGTTCGTAGCTATGGGAGATTTTTTGCACTGCATGAACGTGCAGACCGCCTTTATGAGTGAAGGCAGCTTGGCCGACATAGGGGGCCCGGATATCCTGCGGTACGTTCGCAAGCTCATCGATGAATCGGGAGACCTCGCGAAGTTGGGTGAGATCAGGAACGCAAGGGAGTCCCATTTTGATCTGTAATGTGGGGATGATCGTCGTGAGATTGCAGTTGCCTACGCGTTCCCCATATCCGTTCATCGTGCCTTGCACTTGGCAAGCGCCAGCACGGATGGCGGCAAGAGCGTTGGCAACGCCGAGCCCGCAATCATTGTGCGTATGAATACCAACCGGACACTTCAGATCGGCAATCACCTCGCCGGTGATACGACCGATTTCCTCTGGGAGTGAACCCCCATTGGTATCGCAAAGCACGAGAACGTCAGCGCCAGCATCGCGAGCGGCACGCAGGGTCTGAAGAGAGTATTCAGGGTTGTCCTTGTAGCTGTCGAAAAAATGCTCGGCATCGTAATAAACTTCGCGGTCGTTCTTTTTTAAAAACGCCACGGTATCCGCAATCATACGGATATTTTCTTCGGCGGTGACATTCAGAACTTCGACGACATGGAGCAGCCAAGTCTTGCCTACGATGGTGACGACGGGGGTCTGGGCTTCGAGGAGAACCCGCACTTGGGCGTCAGACTCCACCGCGACGCCGCCACGGCGAGTGCTGCCAAAGGCGGTGATGCGGGCATTCTTCCACTCGAGTTTCGCGGCTTCCGCAAAGAAAGCGGCATCCCGCGGGTTCGATCCAGGCCAACCACCTTCAATAAAATCGACACCGAATCCATCCAATTTTTGGGCTACGCGGATCTTATCGAGAACCGAAAAAGATATTCCCGTTCCCTGTGTTCCATCTCTGAGTGTCGTGTCGTAAATCGTGACCGGTTTCATGTAATGCTCGCAAGCTAGCGTTCAAGCGTCTCCGGATCAAGCGACTTGGTGGGGTAGTTTGCTCCGATGGCACTATCCAATTAAGTGACTCTAGACCTAGAGACGTTTGGTCACACGGCTTTGATTTTTAACAGGGTTTTCACTGAACAAAGGGGCTTCAAATATGCCCCCTTGTTCTCTGAAATGTTTATCGTGGTTCCGAGTTATCTGGGGGTGTTGAGTCGGATTATTAAACAATACCGACGGCAAGGAATTTTTCTTCCACGTGACGGAAGTGACGTTCGGGAGCGCAGGCGCTTTCGATGTCAGCGGCAGCGAGGTGGGACGCGACGGTGGGTTCCTCAGCGAGGTTTTTGGCAAGCCCGCCGCCTTCGCGCCAAGTTTTCATCGCGGCACGCTGGACGGCTTCATAGGCGTCTTTGCGCTCCATTCCTTTTTCCGTGAGCATAAGTAGGGCGGCTTGGCTCGCATAGAGGCCACCGGTGAGTTCCATGTTCCGCTTCATGTTCTCAGGATAAACAAACAGTTGGGCGACAAGTTTTGTGAGAGTGACGAGCATATAGTCGAGCAACGTGCAGCTGTCTGGCAGGATGATGCGTTCGACCGAGCTGTGGCTGATGTCGCGCTCGTGCCAGAGGGCAACGTTTTCGAGTGCGGCCATGGCATTACCGCGAATCACGCGAGCAAGTCCGCTCAGGCGTTCGCCAGTGATCGGGTTGCGCTTGTGTGGCATGGCGCTGCTGCCTTTTTGCCCCTCGCTAAAATATTCTTCCACCTCGAGAACTTCGGTGCGTTGTAGGTGGCGGAACTCCGTCGCCCAACGATCCACGCTCGAGGCAATGAGAGCCAGCGTGGTCATGAATTCGGCGTGGCGATCGCGTTGGATGATTTGAGTCGAAAGAGCGGCGGCCTTGAGGCCAAGACTTTCGCAGACGCTTTTTTCCACCTTCGGATCCAAGTGCGCGTGTGTTCCTACGGCTCCGCTGATTTTGCCAACTCGGATGCGTTCGCGGGTTTCGCGCAGGCGTTCCAAGGAGCGAGTGAACTCATCATACATCAGAGCCATTTTGAGGCCGAAGCTGATCGGTTCCGCATGGATGCCATGGCTGCGGCCAATCATGGGCGTGAATTTATGTTCCTTCGCGCGAACGGCAACAGCTTCTCGGAGGGCGAGCAGATCCTTTTCCAGCAGGTTCAGTGACTCCAGCATTTGTACGGCCAGTGTCGTGTCGAGAAGGTCGGAGGAGGTGAGTCCTTGGTGAATCCAACGAGCGGCTGGGCCAACGCGGGAGGCGACGT
>CAMDOJ010000011.1 GCA_945903555.1 Chthoniobacter flavus | reverse complement strand
ACGCTGGCATTGGCAGCTTCACAGAAAGCGGAGCCGACAGCCTTGATTTGTCACTCGATCAGCAAAATGCCAACAGCCTGCGCAGCACACTGGGAGGTCGCATCGCCTACACCTGGGACCTGAGCCAGAAAATCGCCATTATCCCCGAGGTTCGGATGTTCTGGCAGCACGAGTTCATGAACAACGCGCGGAACATCAATGCGAGCCTGGATGGAGGCAATGGAGCAGCCTTCGACTTCAAAACCACGGATCCGTATCGCAGCAGCGTCTTCGCCGGAGCCGGCGTCACTGCGCAGTTCGGCAAAAACCTGAGCGGCTCGGTGTTCTACAATGTGAATTTCGGCAGCCAGACCTACCAAAGCGGCATGGTGAGCGTCGGCCTGAATGTGGCGTTCTAGTGGTAAAGGAACTGAGGTAGCAAAAAACTAGCAACCATCCATCTGAAAAACGCAGGCCTTCGTCTGGGGGTGACCGTTCCCAGTGCCTGAATGTGGTACAAATCTGATTCGAACCAAGGTCTATTTTCCCGCCAGTAGTTCCTTGACGATTTCGAAGCCTGCGCGGCAATTTTCCTGCCAATCGGACCCGTCTCCATTGTCGGAAACCCATTTGTAGGATTGGTAGGGCACTCCCAAGTTCCGGCATACCTTTGCCTGAGCGTAACATTCCATATCGAAGACAGTGGAGGATTGAATCGATTTCAAATAGCTCGGTGAATACTTGGACTCCTGCTGGGCATCATAAAAATAATCCGTCGAAAAACAGCTCGCGTCCAAGGAGCGGTCGATAATGATCTCATGGCTGTCAGCCTCGAACGGCGTTTCGCCATAGCCGCACAATGGAGTGGCATCGATGTCCTGAAGGGCCCGTCCGATTGGAACAATTTGACCTACAGGAATAGAAAGCGAACCGCAGGATCCGATATTCACAATCTTACGGAATCCCTGTGCGACGGCGTGATGGGCCGCGATGGTCGCATTGATTTTTCCAACACCTGTGAAAATCACAGGGCTGCCAAGAATTTCCTGGACGCCTCCAACCTCGAGTGGCACGGCCACCAAAAACACCCAGTCTTTCATGCTTATTCGTATTGGATCAGGCTTTTCACGTCGATGGGAGCGTGGAGAAATTTCAAGTCGATGAGAACCACGCGATCAATAACGTGGTATCCCGCTTTGATACACAGACGTTCAACGGCATTCATCGTCCCTCCAGTAGCATAGACATCATCCACAATGACCACTTTTCCGCTCCCTGGCTGGATTTCTAGGGTGTCCGAGCCGTATTCCAATGCATACTCTTCACGGACGACTGGTGGCGGAAGTTTCCCTTTTTTGCGGCAGAGGATGAGCCCGCCTCCTTCAATGGCAAAAGCGGAAGCAAATATGAAACCCCTAGAATCAATGCCAACCCAATAATCGGGAGCCTCAACCAAATCTCTCATCTCTCGCACAACCGCAGGGAAATGACCTGAACGCAAAAGCGGAGAGATGTCCTTAAACGAGACCCCGGACTTGGGAAAATCCGGCACTTCTTGAATCCATGGTTTCCAGTTCATTTTCGAATCCATAATGGGATTGTGACTGAGTTTACACAGACTGGGAAGAAGAGAAAGCCAAAGGAACCCGCCTCTTCGCTCAAGGGCCTGCAGTCTCCCTTTTTGACCTGGAAAAAGTCAGAAGTTCAGTTCCTCAATGCGTTTTTCCTGTGGATGATCGAGGCGAAAACGGTGATGGTCAGAATTCCGGTTATAACGCCGAGGGAAACCATGCCATCTATTTTCCAAGCACCTATGAGCCTTGCGGTGAAATACCCCGAGATCTAGGGCGAGCATCACCAAAATAAACGCATTGAATGCGACCCACCAATAAACTGGGGCATCATTCACTGCTGTTTGCATTTCGAAGACTGGGATTTCTGGCAAAAACCCTCGCCACTAGGCGGGCATCATCTGTGAGGCCAATTTCTGGAATAAAATCAGGAATGATATCGATGCTTTTCAGTAAATACGAGGCCGCTACGCCAGCCTCGGCCAAGTCGAGTGGCAACGGATCACGACAATTCCGAGCCCGCAGGGAATGAAGGATGCTAACAAGAAACTCGGTGTTTTGTTGGAGGTCAAAATGCTGTTGGGCCTGCTCGGTTTTCATCTTTTCCCGCAACTGCGGAGTGAATTTCGCCAGGTTGCGGATTTGAGCGCCTGACATCTTGGGGGCTTCGGTTTCGATGTATTCATCGATAGAAACCGCCTCCTCGGGATATTCGGGATTTCTCACAATGTCACTTCGGTGGATGATGGGACGATATGTCATTAATCATCTCTCCTTCCCGTGAGGAGTGGCAGAAGATGCCAGATAAAGTAAGCCAACGAGGTGATGAAGGCAGCCACATAGGTCAAGGCAGCAGCATTTAAGACCTTATCCACGCCGTTGGATTCCGTGAAGGACGTCACAACGCCGCTAGAACGAAGGGCCAATTTCGCGCGATGCGAAGCATCAAACTCCACGGGCAAGGTCACCAAGTTGAATAACATGATGACGCCCCACCCGCAGGCCATGAAATACATCGCGGTCGATGTGGTCACGAAACCCGTGAAAAGCCCGACCAGCGGAAGCCACATGACGACTTGATTGGCGATATTAGTGACTCCGACAGCCGCCATGCGAAGGTGCAGGGGCATGTAGGCCCTTGAGTGCTGGATGGCATGACCTGCCTCATGGGCCGAAACAGCCAATGCCGAAATGGAGCGGCCATGGTAGTTGGCCTCGCTCAATACCAAGCGGCGATGCGTCGGGTCGTAGTGATCCGTCAGTTCGCCAGGCTGAGACTCGATGGCCACACCTGTGACGCCCTCTTCATCCAGAATGCGCCGAGCAGCTTCGGATCCCGTGAGTCCCGAAAGCGACGTTTCCTCAGCGTAGCGGCGATAAATACGCTTCACTCGAAAGGAAGCCCAGAGTGAGAGAATCAATGTGCCTGCGAATAGAAGAAGTGCTGATGTTTGCATAGGAGTAAATATGAGGGAATTTCCTTGTGTGGAAATAACGAAGATACAAACATGATGTTCGTATTTTACTTATGAACTTGCAACTCAACTACCATCACCTTCGGTATTTCCTAGCCGTTGCAACCCACGGCGGAATCAAGGCTGCGACCGAAGCATTGCATGTTTCGGCGCCGACACTCAGCGCGCAGGTCAGGGAGTTAGAGGGCTTCTTGGAGGTGGAGCTTTTTCGGCGCGAGGGAAAAAGTCTGATTCTGAGTGATGCTGGTCGAGTGGTGAAGCGTTATGCCGAACGCATTTTTGCTTTTGGTGATGAAATGGTGGAAGTCGTTCATCGCGGGGGAGCGGGCGGCCCAGAAACGGTTTATCTCGGAATCGGGGATGCTGTGCCGAAGCTTCTGGCCTCCCATATTCTCGTTCGTTGTTGGGAGGAAGCCCCCAGCCTCCGGATTGTGGTGAGAGAGGGTTTGCCGAGTGAACTTTTTCCGGCACTGGCTACACATCAACTGGACATCGTCATCGCGAATGAACCTGCCCCCCCGTTGCTGAAAACGGTTTTGTTCAGCACCAAAGCGGGGCGATACGGGGTGCACTTCGTAGCCACAGCCAAACTCAAAAAGACCTACAATCCGCGACGCGGACTTTCAGGATTTCCTGTTTTGGTACCAACTCGGGAATCGGCTCTCCGGAGGGAACTGGAGCGCTGGTGGGCGGAAAATGGGATCCTTCCTCAAATTCGAGCGGAATTTGACGACGCTGCGGCGATGTGCGAGTTGGCGGCTTCGGGGATCGGGGCGGCGCCTGTGCTTGATCCGGTTCTTAACGACGTTCTGAAACGCTACGGTCTCCACAAAATCCCCATAAAAATGGGAATCCATGAGGAACTTTTTGTCGTCACCGCAGAGCGACAGTTTTCGCAAGAGGGGCCAAGGATGATTGCGCGCATCGCTTCGAGCTTCAGTAGGGGATCCGGTTAATAGATTCAGGAGGAATGTTGTTAACTCCATCCCTCACGGGGCGATCGAGACGAGATCATGTGGGGATATAAGTGTCGGGGATATAAGTTTACCAAATCATCAAGTTTGAGATTTTCGCCGATGGATACTATCGATGCTGTCATAGCCTCCAGACTACGGCAGATCCAGTGTCTACATCAGTTGGTGCCTGCGCAACGCTTGCATTCGACCTAAGTCGGCATCAGCGTGCCGACGAGCCCTTTATTTTCGGACGCGTTCTTGACAGTGTCCCCCAAGTGTCGGACATTGCTTTCATGAATTCAATTCTGTTGAATACCCGCGAGCTTTCGAAGGACACGGCGAAGGTTCTTCGTAATCTCCCAAAATCCGGCCCGCGCGTGATCACAAGAGGCAGCGAACCGGTTGGTATTCTCATTCCTCCGAGTCCGGGTGGTATCGAGGCCGATATCGAGTTGTTGGGCAGGCTCCGACTCGGCCAAGCGCTTGCAGCCACCCAGCGGGAGGCGGTTTTGAGCGATACGGCCACCCTCTCGATGTCCGACATCGATGCCGAAATCCATGCAGCAAGGTCCACCCGACGGATAAAAGCCAATGCCAACGCCCCACTGGGTCATTGATACCAATGTCCTTGTTTCGGCTGCGATAACGCCTCATGGCGTCTGCGATCAGGTGCTTCAATCCGCTATCGCGGGAATGTTCGTTCCGGCTTGGGACAACAAAATCCTTTTGGAATACCGCGAGGTTCTTTCGCGTCCCAAGTTCAGGCTCACGAAGGCCGCCGTTAGAGCCTTGCTAGCTGCCTTGCCTTCGTCTGGTTTTCATCCCGCAACGTCTTGCAAGGAGATGGAACTCCCCGATCCCGATGATTGGCCTTTTGTTGCTGTGGCGTTGGCAACCACAGATAAAACGATCGTAACGGGAAACCCCAGCCATTATCTCGAAGCGGCTATGAAAACGATCGGCGTGGAAATTCTCTCTCCAAGACAAGCTCTGGACCGCCTGGGGCACTGACAACCGAAGCGCCGGGCGGCGGAAAGAGGTGCACGGAACCCATGGGAAAAATAAATTCGGAAAACCGGGGATCGCTTTGTCAGCGGAGTTTGCCTTTGAAGTTCCGGGAGTCGATGGCGATGGCGATGAAGATGACGAGTCCGCGGACGATGGTGTAGATGAAGGGCGAGGCGTTCATCATGGCGAGGCCGTTCATGATTGTTGTGCCGAGAAGGATGCCGATCACGGCGCCGGGGAGAATGCTGCCTTTGCCACCGAAGAGACTGGTTCCGCCAAGGACGGCGGCGGAGATGACGATGAATTCGTGCGGGGATAAAAGTTGACATTTCTAATTCACTGAAATAAGGATGAGATTCTATGAATTCACCGCAGCAATCTGAACCATTTGATTTGGTTAAGAACTCTGTTCTCTACAAAGAGTTTCTCGCCGAACGTGACGAGATTTTGCGTCACAAATGGATTGAAAGTGAAAAGACCGGTCGCGATATCGGATTTGAGAAAGCTTTGCTCGATTGGATTATCAAATACCGATCGAATTGGCGTACAGGTCGCTCGAAATCCATGCGAGTGGAATCGACATCCTCCCAGTAAATCGCAGTTTAAAACCTTTAATGCGGCACTGTGAGGCCGCGAAGGGAAAATGAAAAAAAACGAAAACCAAGACTTGGGCGCAGTTGCGATGGACGGGGCGGCCATCCAAAAAGCCATTCGACGTATGGCTCACGAGATCGTTGAGCGTCATTCTACTGGTTCCCGGTTAGTTTTAGCTGGCATCCCCACGCGTGGCGTGGAAGTGGCTCGCCGATTGGCGGATCATATCGAACTCATTGAAGGAGTTCGCCCCTTTCTTGGAACGCTGGATATCTCGATGCACCGTGATGACCTTTCCACTCGAGGTAAAGTGACGGCACTCGAGGTGACCAATCTGCCAGTCGACCTTGACGGACGTCCGCTCGTGCTGGTGGATGATGTGTTTTTCACTGGGCGGACCTGCCGGGCGGCGTTGGATGCGATATCCTCTTTTGGACGCCCAAGCACGATCGAGTTGGCGGTGCTGGTGGATCGCGGGCACAGGGAACTCCCGATTCGCGCTGACTATGTTGGAAAAAATCTTCCGACCAAACGGGAGGAAAAAATCCGCGTCCGCTTCGAGAATCTGGATGCGATACCAGACTCGGTCACTCTCATCAAACCATGAAGACCTGGACCCGCAAAGATCTCACCGGCTTGGATGAACTCACCTCCGAGGAAATCAATTTTCTCCTCGAAACGGCTCGTGCCTTCAAGGGGGTCGGCGAGCGAAGCCTCAAAAAAGTGCCCGCACTCCGAGGCAAAACCTTGGTGAATTTTTTCGTCGAACCGAGCACGCGAACTCGCACCTCGTTTGAGGTAGCGGCGATGCGATTGAGTGCGGATGTGGTGAATATCTCGGCCACGGCATCCAGTCTACAAAAGGGCGAGACGCTCAAGGATACGGCGCTGAACCTGCAGGCCCTGCAAGCCGACATCATCGTTCTCCGTCATAGTTCGCCTGGGTCGGCCCGATTCCTCTCGGAGAGGCTGGATTCGAGTATCATCAATGCCGGGGATGGGGCCCACGAGCATCCCACGCAGGGCTTGCTGGATATTTTTACGATGCGGGAAAAATTTGGCCGCATTACTGGGCTTAATGTCGTCATTGTGGGCGACATTCTCTTCAGTCGCGTGGCCCGATCGAACATCTTCGGCCTCGTCAAACTGGGCGCCAATGTCACCTTGGCGGGTCCATCCACACTAGTGCCACGGAGTTTTGAGAATCTCGGGGTGCGTGTGGTGCATCGCATCGACGAAGCGCTGGAGGGCGCGGATGTGGTCAACCTTCTTCGCATCCAGCATGAGCGTCAGCGTAAAGAATACTTCCCCGGTCTCGGAGAATACACGGCCCTCTTCGGTCTCACTAAAGCCCGCGCGGCACGACTCAAGCCAAGTTGCCTCGTCATGCATCCCGGCCCAATCAATCGCGGTGTGGAAATCGACAGCGATGTTGCTGACGGGTCGCAAAGCGTGATTCTCGAGCAGGTCACCAATGGCATCGCCGTTCGCATGGCTGTCCTCTACCTCTGCGCGGGAGGCGCAGGCATACCCGCATGAAAATCACCCGCATCACCAATGGTCGCATCATCGACCCTGCCAACAACCGCGACGAGGTCGCCGATCTCTGGCTCGCGGATGGCAAAATAACCGCACCTCAAACGGGTAGCGAAAACGAGACGCTGGATGCGCGTGGCCTCGTCGTTGCACCTGGCTTGATTGATATTCACGTCCATTTGCGAGAGCCCGGACAATCCCACAAGGAGACGATCGCCACTGGCACACGTGCGGCTGCAGCAGGAGGATTCACCTCGATCGTCGCGATGCCCAATACCAATCCTTCGGCCGATAGCGCGGCGACGATCACCTGGATCAAGGAAAAAGCCGCGCGCGAAGCCTGTGTGAATGTTTTTTGCACTGGCGCGATCACGAAGGGCCTTCTTGGTGAAGAGTTGGCGCCTTTCGGCTCCCTTTTCAACGTCGGCGTGGTTGCCCTCACCGATGATGGGCATTGTATTCAGAATCACGAAATCATGCGACGTGCGGTGGAATATGCGCGGATGTTTGGCCTGACGGTGATGGATCATTGTCAGGATTACTCGCTTGTTGGGGATGGGATCATGCACGAGGGCGAGTGGAGTCTGCGTTTGGGCATCCCTGGCTGGCCGCGGGCCGGCGAGGAAATGATCGTAGCGCGGAACATCATGTTGGCGGAGTTGTGCGACTCCCCGATTCATTGTCAGCACATCAGCTCGGGCGGAAGCGTTCGACTCTTGCGTGAGGCGCGCGCACGGGGCGTGAAAATCTCCGGCGAGGTCTGTCCGCATCACATCGCGCTCACCGATGCCTCGTTGGCCGCGTTTGATTCCAACTTCAAAATGAATCCACCGCTTCGGACCGAGGAAGATATCGAAGCCATCATTGAGGGCATTGCGGATGGCACGCTCACGATCCTCTGCAGCGACCATGCCCCGCATGCCTTTTACGAAAAAGAGGTCGAGATCGACCACGCTCCCTTTGGCATCACTGGATTGGAAAACGAGTTCTCCACTTTTTGCGACATTCTCGTTCACAAACGCGCGGCGATCTCACTGGCCCGTCTGATCGCTCTTTATACCGCCGAGCCCGCTCGTCTTCTCAACCTCGACCGAGGCACCCTGAGTGTCGGTGCCCCTGCGGACGTCACGATCATCGATCCCGATCTGGAGTGGACATTTGATAAAAACAAATCGATCTCACTCTCACACAACACCCCATTCCACGGTCACACTTGGAAGGGGCGCGCGGTGCGAACGATCGTTGCGGGCGAAACAGTCTGGGCGCTTTAATCTCTCAACGCTGGGCTCAGGTGCCCATCGTATTTCCAAAAAGATGGATATGGAGTCTGTCGCAGTAGCGGTGGCCCTTCTCTAGGCAGATGGCGATGACCTCACTCTGACGGGATTCGAGCAACTCGTCGCTTGTGCCTTCAGGCATGAGGAGGATTTTGGACGGCGGTATCGGCACGCCGATATCCGCGATGGTTCTTTCCATTTCCGGCAAATCGTTCGCGCTAGAAACGACAAATTTCAACTGAAACGGGTATCCTGCAATCCACTCGAGCAAGACGTCCGTTTGAATGCGCGTTTTTTCGTGGCGATCGACCCAAGTGGCGTCGATTTCCGTCGCATCGGGAGTGGAATTCGAAAGTTTTGGGCTGAGGGAAGCGAGGTCGCAGGCGATATCTCCGGGAGGAATCGTGCCGGCCGTTTCGATGGTGATATGCATACCCTCGGCACGGAGGGCGTCGGCCAATTCGTGAATGCCTCGCGCGATCATCGGTTCTCCGCCAGTCAAAACGCAGTGACGGGCTGGGTGTTTTTTGACCTCCTCCAAGATGCTCTCGATGCTCCGCTCGGCGCCTTCGGGATTCCACGAGGCATACGGGGTGTCGCACCAACGACAACGGAGGTTGCAGCCCGAAGTGCGAATGAAAACGGACGGCACACCGGTGAGTTCGCCCTCACCTTGAATGGAGTAAAAGATTTCTGAGATCCTCATGGGGCTAGTGAGGTTTGGCAGGAAGCGGCGGAGTGGCGAAATAGGGCGTGGGGTCTAATATCCCCGCGAGAAGAAAGGCTTCTCTGCGCTCGACGCAGGTGCCGCACTCCCCGCATTGCACGTCTCCACCGACATAGCACGACCATGTTCGTGAAAAATCGACGCCGAGATCGTGTCCGCGCCTAGCGATCTCGGTCTTCGTCATGGTGACGAACGGACGCATCACTTCAACGTGGGCATACGTTCCCAACCGTATGGCATCGGCTATGGCGCTCAGGAAATCCTCGCGGCAGTCGGGATAGATTGCATGGTCTCCGGAATGGGCAGCGATCACCAAACCATCGGCTCCCTTGCTCTCAGCGAAGCCGCCAGCGATCGAAAGCATGATGCCATTGCGGAAGGGGACGACGGTTTTTTTCATCGTTTCTTCCTCGTAGTGGCCTTTGGGGATTTCACCGCCTTTTTGGAGAAGATCGGACTCAAATTGCTCACCAATAAAAGCGAGAGGCACCGTGATGTGGGGGATGCCGAGGCGGTCGGAATGCCACTTTGCGAACGGAATCTCGCGGTCGTTGTGCTTAGCCCCATAGTGAAAAGAAATCGCGGCCGTCACTATATGGGTCCGAGTCGCATCGTAGAGCGCTGCGACGGAATCCATCCCGCCGCTGCAAAGAACGATAACTTTTTTGCGGTTTTCGGCGCTCATGCGTTGCGGGATGGGTTAGAAAAAATCACTTCTTCGCGATACACGGCCACCGCACGCCCGTCGAGGATTCGCTAGAAAAACGGGAAGTTATTTTTTTGAGAGGGCCTTAAACCAGCCGAGTGGTTGGGGGCGGATGCAGGTGTTGATCTGTTTGACTTCGGTGTAGGCATCGTAACCGTAAGTGCCGAGTTCGCGTCCGATTCCGCTCTGCTTGTAACCACCCCATGGGGCCTCGTTGAAGGTGGGATGGTAGGTGTTGATCCAAGTGATGCCGGCGCGAAGGCGGCGGATCACCCGTTGGGCGCGGGATTCATCGCTAGTGAAGACGCCTGCCGCAAGGCCGTAGATGGTGTCGTTTGCTATTTTTACAGCCTCGTCCTCGCCATCAAAATATTGAACGGTCAATACGGGGCCAAAAATTTCTTCCCGCACGATGCGCATGTCGGATTTGGTATTTGAAAAAATGGTTGGTTGCACAAAGTTGCCCGTGCTTCGTTTGTCATTGTAGATCCCGCCACCGCACAGGAGTTCCGCCCCCTCGCTGCAGCCGGCGTGGATGTAATCGAGCACTTTTTTCTGGTGCCCCCTTGATATGAGCGGACCCATCTCGGTGTTTTCATCCATTCCTGATCCGACGACGATCTTCTCGCAGGCGGAGACCAGGCGATGGAGGAAATCTTCGCCAAGTCGCCGGTCGAGAAGAAGCCTCGATCCCGCACTGCAAACCTCACCTTGACCGGCGAAGATACCGTAAAGCGCATACTCCAGCGCCACTTCGGGGTCGGCATCAGCGAAGATGATATTCGGGCTCTTTCCGCCCAACTCGAGGGTGATCTTTTTGAAATTCGTCGCCGCGGCCATCTGGATTTTTCGGCCCGTCACTCCTCCACCGGTGAAAGCGATTTTGTCCACAAGGGGACTCGCCGCAAGACACGCCCCCACCGGATCCCCCAAGCCGTAAACAAGCTGAACGACCCCCGGAGGAAATCCGACATCATCGATCAGCTCGAATAAAAGCGAAACCGAGAGAGGGGTCAGCTCGGAGGGCTTGAGAATACAGCAATTTCCGGCGGCGAGTCCGGGCGCCAGCTTCCATGCAGCCATCAGCAAGGGGTAGTTCCATGGGATGATCTGGCCGCAAACGCCAATGGGTTCGCGAACGGTCTGGCAGACAATATTTGGGTCGCTGATCTCGAGGGTTTCTCCCGAAGGCTGAGTGGCAAGTCCCGCATAGTATCGGAAACACGCGGCGGCATCCGCGACATCGAATCGGGCCTCTCGCAGAGGCTTGCCGTTGTTGAGGGTCTCCATCGAGGCGAGTTCCTCGGCCCGCGAATCGATGAGACTCGCCAGTTGAAAAAGTTTGGCCGCCCTCTCGACGGGCGGAGTTTGCGGCCAAGGCCCCTCATCGAACGCTTTTCTCGCGGCCTTGATGGCCGCTTCGACGTCCTCGACGGCAGATTCCGCCACCTCGCCGAGCGGTGAGTTGTCGGCAGGGTTATGGTATATTCTCACCGCCCTGCTCTGCGCTGGAACAAAGACGCCGTTGATGTAATTTTTTAGTGTCATTTCAACCCCTTGGTTTCCAGAGCGCGGCATTGATGCACGCCCAGATGTGAACGATCCAGCCCAGCAGTCCGAAGCTGATGAGCCAAACAGCAAGCGATCCAATAAAAAAAACAATCGCCCCAAGAATCCGGCCCTGAACCAACTGCCCTAGACCTGGAACAAAAATACTGCACAGGGCCGCGATTACATTTCCTGCTGATCCTTGTCTCTCATTCATTACCGGAATATCGAATGGCTATGGGGCTCTTGCAAGTGATACCTCGCTCCAGACTTGCATGTTGACGTTGCTTTTGGTGGCTAGGTTTGCATTACTCCCTTATCCATGACTTTCCAGCACCAGATCCGATGATCGGACTCATAGCGCATTCTGAAAAACCGGCATCCGCCTCGGTGGTCTCCGCGATGATTGTCGAGCTTGATCGGTATAGCATGCCTTACCTGCTCGAACGAAGCACGGCGCCCTTGGTCGGAAGATCTTCGGCCCTCGATGAATCCGCCCTCGCTGCCCAGTGCAGGCTTTTGGTGGTGATGGGGGGGGATGGTACCATCCTGAGAGTTGTCCAAAAGCTCACCGATGTGCTTCCTCCGATCTTTGGCATCAACATTGGGACGCTCGGATTTTTGACCTGCTTGGGTGCGGGAGAAATCCAACGAGCTGTAGAATGCATACGAGCTCAGGATTATATTCTGAGTTACCGAGGGCTTTTGAAGGCGGACCTCCGGTTTGCGAGTGGCGATGTGCAAACGCTCTTTGCTCTGAACGATGTCGTAGTCAGTCGAGGCGAACGTTCCCAGCTTGTGCAAATCCGTGTCTCGCTCGGCGGCGCCGCCCTCACGGATTACAACGCCGACGGCCTCGTCGTTGCGACACCCACCGGATCGACAGCCTATTCTCTTTCGGCTGGCGGCCCGATCCTCATGCCGGAATCCGGTTGCCTTGTCGTGACGCCGATCTGTCCCCACGTATTAACGAACCGCTCGGTTGTGGTGAGTGACGAGAGCGTTGTGAATATCCAAGTCAGTAAACCCGGCCAGACCGGCTATGTATCGGTAGATGCCCAAAGTTGGTGCCCGATGACCGATGGCGACTCTCTCCAATTATCCAAAAGCACACGCGTCCTGCCTCTGGCAATGCTACCCGAAAGACCCTTCACCGAAGTCCTTCGCCAGAAGTTAAAGTGGACCGGAAGCAACCTATGATTTCAATCGCCCAGATACTTAAGCCCGAGCACATCCATTTATCTCTGAAGGGAGAAAATCAACTCGATGCCGTTCAGGAAGTCTTGTTTTCTCTGCGCGGTGATGTGCGAGTCCCCGAATGGGAGGAGCTACGTATTTCTGTGATGCAGCGCAATGCCCCTGCCGTTGCCGCAGGCGGTTGCGGCGTGGTGATTGCTCATGGCCGCACCAACGCGGTGAATGCGCTCGTGATGGGGGCAGGGAGATTGAGCGCGGGCTTCCACTCGGATGATATCCCAGAAAAAGTGCGTTTTGTTTTTGTGGCCGGCATCCCCAGTGCGTTCAACAATGAATACCTGCGCGTGGTCGGCAGCATAGCGAGGCTTTGTAGTCGCCCAGATCTCCTGGACGAACTCATCGCCACCTCCACGCCCAGATCCTTCCTTGAAATCCTAGCTTCCGCCGAGCTGAAGCTCTAGCAGCGCTTGGTCTCTTAAATCTTAAAGAGCGGGGCCTAAGACGACGCGGAACCCAAAGCTCGTGAATCGGGAGTCGGGCAGGCCCACGTCATTCCGGAAAGAGGACTTCAAGCGATCGGCATAGCCATTGAACCACGAAGCTCCGCGAAGCACGCGGCAATCACTAGTGCGCTCGAAGCGATCTTGGCACCATTCCCAAACGTTGCCGCCCAAATCAAAAATCCCCAATTCGTTTTCAGGGAAACTTCCAACAGGCGAGGTGAACTCAAAGGAATCCACGCCGAGTTCTTGAGAATAGTTTCCGACATTTTTTGCGGGTGGCCATGCGGAGCCCCAGGGATATCCCTCTGCTTGTCCGCTCCGTTTTTCGGGGTTGGATTCTGGCTCAGCAGGTAGTCCCACAGCCGCGCTCCACTCGAGATCGCTTGGTAGGCGGTACTCGATATCCGCGCCAATCGACCCTGCCGCACGCTCGCGCTGGGTGAGCCATTCGCAAAAAGCCCCAGCTTCATTCCATGTGACATTCACGACGGGATGATCCGATGTGCTACCAGCAGCCTGCCGCGGAAGATCAGTGCCTTTTTCGGAAGCATAGGCTTGGTAATCACTGGCGCGAACTGGCCAAACGCAAAAAAGAGTACTGAAACGCGGCACAGGGACAAACGGCATGCCCAAACCATTAACGAAAGGCGCATCTTTAGATGCAGGAACGGAAGAGGTGATGGGATTGGAAATCATGGCAGGGTGATAAAAAACCCTCACCTAACTAGCAAGATTAAACAGAAAAAACCTTTGCCCTTCGGCATCGCGAAGCTCCGCCGTTTGTGATTTGTTTGCAATGATCCAGTCCGCCCACTAAATAAAAAATGCATTCGGTCGGGCGTGGCAGAGACCCAACATGCGCAATCCTTCAATAAAAATCCTCCTTCACCGCATGGGTTCTGCGATTCGGGATACCAGGCATCTCTTGGACGGTCGATTTTGCTCCACCCAGACGGTCGGTGATTTTCGTGCGCCATGGTAGGAGAGTCCTCGTTGTGGTTGCGGCGATGGCCTTTTGCGGGATTATTGTTCGCCGCCACGCTGGGCATTGTTTCAGCTTCGCTCGCGCAGATCGCATCGACTTTCTTTATTGGTCTTGCGGTCATGGCCATGGGCGTTTGGGTCTGGAAACGCAAATCCGCATGGCTGCTTCTTTCCCTAGCAGCGGCATTTGGAGTGCTTCAAGTCTGGCAGTCTCGGGAGTCCGCTTCGGCCTTGCTCGCGGAGATGGCGAAATCCTCGGACCTGCAGGTCACAGCCATCGGACTCATTGCATCCCCGCCTCGCCTCCTCGCAAAAAACCGCATCCGCTTTGATCTCAGAACGGAGAGCCTCGAGATCCAAGGTCGTATCCTGAAGTCAGAGGTGAAGGTGGCTGTGATTGCTACAGGCGAAGTGCCGCGTTGCGGCGACAGGGTCAAGATTCGAGGCATTCTGGAGCCCATTTCTGCGACGCGTAACCCGGGACAACTTGATGTACGGCGAGTGTTGGCGCTTCGAGGTATCACATTTGAGATCAAAACTTCGGCTGGCGAGGGGTTCACCATTCTTGAGCGGGCGGCGGGTTTTCGCCTGCTACGTGCAGCCGACTCCTGCAGTAAGTGGATGGAGGCCACTCTTCGTGAGGGCATTGAGGGAGATCCTGTTGTTTGTGATTTGCTCGTGGGAATGGTCTTGGGGGCGACTTCAGATATCCCGGATTCGTTGCAGGATCAATTTCGCGAAACAGGGACGTTCCATTTGTTTTCTGTTTCGGGTCTTCATGTGGGTATGATCGCTGTGATTTTCTGGCAGGCGCTGCGATTGGTGGGAGCAAGTCGTCGCACGGCGGTGTTCGTGATTATTCCAGCGCTCTTTTTTTATGCCCTCATTACGGGGTGGAAGCCCTCGAGCATTCGCGCGGCGGGGATGTCGGCGATTTTTCTGTTGGGTATGATCTCGTGGAGACAACCGATGGCGATCAATTCCCTTTGCGCGGCAGGGTTTCTGATTCTTGTTCAATCCACAAATGAGCTTTTCAATCCCGGCTTTCAGCTCTCTTTTGTTGTCGTGGCTGGAATCCTTCTTTTTGCCACGCCCATACGTGATCGATTGCGTAAAAAAGTTCAGCCCGATCCGTTCATTCCCATTCCGCTTTGGACGCACTGGCAAAAGTGGGGCCACACTTGCGGGGAAGGGATCGCGGATGCCGTCTCGGTTTCTTTGGCGGCGTGGATAGGTTCACTGCCGCTGACGATTTTCTATTTTCACATGGTCTCGCTCTCCGCTTTGTTGGCGAATCTGATCATTATTCCACTCGCCTTTGGAATCATGGCCACAGCGATCATTGCTCTTGCTGGAGGTTTGGTGGGTGGGGCTGTGGCGGCCGTTTTTAATAATGCGAATTGGGTCCTCATCAAGTTGCTCCTCCTGGTCGTTCAAGCCTGTGCAGCGCTTCCGGGATCGAGTGTTCTCTTTGGTTCTTTGGATAAGGCGCCGGCGGCGATCACGATCTTTGATTTTGCCAATGGCGGCGCGGTTGCGGCGGAGTCAGGAAATCGGCTCTGGCTTCTAGATTGCGGGTCGGCGAGGGATTTCAAAAATACCATCCTCCCTTGGATGCGGGAGAGGGGAAGGGACTCGGTGGATGGCTTCATCGTCTCGCATGGGGATGCGCGCCGCATGGGAGGAGCGGTGAGTTTGCTGGGCGCTGGCCGACCGCCTCACATTGTGGATTCCCCGCTAGGGGATCGGTCGCGGTCACGGAAGCAGCTTCATGAATGGCTACAGAAATCGGGGATTCCCAAGTCCCTTCAGTTCGCTGGGGACGAGATCGATATCCATCCTAGTGCAAAATGGAAGATCCTGCATCCGCCCCTCGGCCTTGGTGCAGGCTTGGCAGATGACAAGGCGTTGGTCGCGCGTTTCGAGACACCGCAAGCCCGCGTCCTCTTTCTCTCCGATTCCGGTCCTAACACATTTCGGAACCTTCTCGAAACTCGCCCAAACGAACTGGCTTCGGATATCCTTGTATTAGGGCATCATCATTCCGGCATCCTGCCGGATGCAGGCTTTATTGAAGCTGTTCGCCCATCGGTCATCGTTGTCTCGAGGCGAGGCGAATTTACCGAGCATGAGCAGGTCGATCCGGACTGGGCTCAATGGCTTCACGGTCGAGGGATCTCGCTTTTCCGGCAGGATGAAGCTGGTGCCGTCCTCATCCATGTCTCGCGCACGGGATATGAAGTGCAGGGATTTTTGAACGGCCAAAAATACCACAAATAAATCGGCGCAGTCGTATACGATCAAGCGATGCGGACGCGCGTACCGATTGGGATCAAATCGAAAAGCTCCGCGATATCCGCATTGCGAAGCCTCACGCAGCCGTGACTCGCGGGCGTGCCGATGAGGTCTTCGCGGTTGGTCCCGTGGAAATAAATGTAGCGTTCCTTGGTATTCGCATTTTCATCGTCTGCGCCCTCAAGCCAGAGAATGCGGCTGAGAATCCCGTCTTGCTCGCCACCTGGTTCTGCGATGCGTCCCGTCGGTTGGCGGCTTTGGAATTCAGTCCAAAGCGGTGCCTCTGCCCCGATTTTCTCAGCAACAAGGAAGTTGCCCGTCGGTGTTTTATTACTGCCCGCCTCGAATCCAATCCCAAACTTGGAGGTGGATGCAGGCCAAGACTTGACCCGGCTTCCATTTGTTAGAAGATGAACGCACTGCTCCCCTATGTCCACGAGGACCTCCCAGTTCCCAGAGCTTGGAGGGGCATCTAATTCTGTAACCATATAATTAAATACTATGTCGAAATCCTATCGTGTCGCAATCGTTGGTGCGTCTGGAGCTGTTGGAGTTGAAATGCTTCGTGTCATGGAACGCCGTAACTTCCCGGTGTCGAGCCTTCGCCTCCTAGCCTCGCCGCGATCCTCCGGTAAGACGCTCACTTTCCGAGGAGAATCCCACACGATCCAGCCGCTTCATATGAATTCGTTTGAGGACATCGACATTGCGATTTTTAGCGCGGGGGGAGCGATCTCTCGCGATTTTGCGCCGGAGGCTGTCCGGAACGGGGCTGTCGTGGTGGATAATTCCTCCGCCTTTCGCATGCACGCCGACGTGCCGCTTGTCGTTCCCGAAATCAACGGCACCGATGTCAAAAACCATAAGGGTATCCTAGCCAATCCGAATTGCACCACAGCGATCACCCTCCTTGCGCTCTACCCATTGCACCGCCAATTCGGTTTGAAGCGGATTTTTGCCTCCAGCTACCAAGCTGTCTCTGGAGCCGGTGCCCGCGCGATCGATGAGCTCCGCCATCAGACCGATGCTGTAGCGAAGCACAAGCCGATCCTGAAGGAGATATTCCCTCACCAGATCGCCTTTAACGTGATCCCGCACGTCGATGCCTTCCTCGATACCGGCTACACGAAAGAGGAAATGAAAATGCAAAATGAGGGCCGCCGCATCATGCATCTGCCCAATTTCAAAGCCTCCGTCACCTGCGTGAGAACGCCTGTCTACCGCGCCCACTCGATCGCCGTGAGTGCGGAATTTGAAAAACCCGTCAACCTCGAGGATGCCCGCTCTACGCTCTCGAAGGCTCCCGGTCTCCAATTTCTCGACGATGGCTACCCGATGCCTCTGGATTCGGCAGGGAAGGACGATTGCTTCGCTGGTCGTCTTCGACTCGATTGCGCGATGGAAAATGGTCTCGCTCTCTGGATCTGCGGAGATCAGTTGCTCAAAGGAGCCGCCCTCAACGCCATTCAAATCGCCGAATTACTCTGACGCTTCCCGAAATTGACGTCTTGCGCATCCTTGGGCGTTGATTACCTTAACCTGTGATGGCGGACGGTCGCTCTGGGTATGCCGCAAGGCTGCGCAGAGAGGAAAGTCCGGACACCATAAGGCATCATGCCGTGGAGAACACGCGGGAAACCGAAGCGAAAGCTGCGGTTGACGGAAAGTGTCACAGAAAACAAACCGCCGTTGCGCGCAAGCGTGTCGGTAAGGGTGAAAAGGCGGGGTAAGAGCCCACCGCCCCAAGCGCAAGCGAGGGGGCACGAAAAACCCCATGTGGTGCAAGACAGAACAGGAGAGGATCGGGTCGCCTGCCCGCTTCGCCGCGCAAGCGGCGGGACTCTCCGGGTATTGGTCGCAGCCCGCAAGGGCTGCCTCCCGCCGCAAGGTGTGGGGCAAGACAAATGACCGTCCACGCCGGTGGCGCAAGCCATCGGCCGGACAGAATCCGGCTTACAGCCATCCCCAAGCGGGGGCGCCTCAGAAATGAGGTGTCCCCGTCCTTTTTTGCCAAAACGTTGCTGGAATGTCTTTTCTTTCGAATTCGAACCGTTCATCATCCCTCCGCTTTCTCCAAACATAATAAAATCTATGCCTGTAATCGCAAAAGGACTCGAAGGAATTGTAGCCAACTCAACCAGCCTCAGCGAGGTTCTCGGTCAAGAGGGTGTTCTCATTTACGGTGGTTACAATATCAACGAGCTGGCCGGCAAGGCTACCTACGAAGAAATTGTTCATCTCCTCTGGCATGGAGAATTACCCAACCGCGCGCAACTCGACGAGCTCTCTCTCAAGCTCCGCTCCGCCCGCGAGCTTCCTTCTCAGGTTGTGGATTTCCTCCGCTCCGTGCCGAAGGAATCCGGCCCGATGGAAGTGATTCGCACGGCCGTTTCGATGCTCGGCCTCTACGATAAAAACTCGAAGGACGAAAGCGCCGCCGCCAACTACGACCGCGCAGTGAGCATCACGGCGAAGATTGGGGTCATCGCCGCTTATTTTCACCGCGCTCGCAATGGACTCAATCTCCCTGCCGTTCGCACCGATCTCGGTGAGGCCGCCCATTTTCTCTACCTCCTCAATGGCGTCGAACCGACAGCCGAGGCCACGCGCACACTTGATGTCGCTTACGTTCTCCACGCCGACCACGGCATGAACGCTTCGACCTTCTCTGCCCGCGTCACCATCGCCACCCTCTCGGATATGTATTCCGCCATCACTTCGGCTATCGGAACCCTCAAGGGCCCGCTCCACGGCGGCGCGAATGAAGGCGTGATCCACATGCTTCAGGAAATCGGCAGTGAGGAAAATGTCGAC